>JAPOXI010000049.1 GCA_026707185.1 Chloroflexota bacterium | reverse complement strand
AGGCCTCGGCCTCGTCGTCCGACCAGCAGACTCCAGACCCACGACCGCCCGATTCGCCGGATAACGGCGCGTCCGTAGCCGGCGAGCCGCCGGTCTATCGCTGGTCGCCACGCACGCGGCGCACGGTGGCGATGTTCATTGCGATCCTGGCGGGGCTGGTGTTGTGGGGCGCACGGGAGATCGTGGGCCCGTTCGTGTGGGCCGGAATCTTCGCTTACGTCTTCAACCCGGCCGTTAACGGGCTGGTGCGGCTGGCCCGCGTCCCCCGTCCAGCGGCAGTGGCGATTTTCTATGCCCTGGGGATTGGACTACTGACCCTGCTGGGTTTCCTGATCATTCCGCGCGTGGTCGACGAACTCGACGGCTTGACGACCGAGCTTCCGTCGATTATTTCGGACCTCGAAGCTGCTCTCCCGTCAGAGTTCATGGGGCAGCCGCTGGTCGTGCAGGACGTAATCGACGGGCTGACGGCGGGCGCGACGAGCATGCTGACCGATGCCTCACAGGCGGTCAGCGCGTTCCGCAGCGCCTTCAACCTGCTGATTCACGGAGTGCTGGCCGTGGTTGCGGCCGGCTACCTGTTGCTGGCCGGTCCCGAACTGTTCCGCGGGCTCCTGGAACGGATTCCACCCGGTCCGCGGGCCGAAACCGAAGAGTTGATTGGCCGCATCAACAGCGTCCTTGGGGGCTTTATCCGCGGCGAGATCATCCTGGTGGTGATCATGAGCGTGACCACGTTCATCGGGCTGTCGATCATCGGGATCCCGTTTGCCGTGATCCTGGCTATTGCCACGGGATTCCTGGAGCTGATCCCGGTGTTCGGCCCGATCATGGCAGCCATCCCTCCAATCGGGCTGGCCCTGGTCACGGCCAACAACTTTGGCTGGCCGGGGTGGGTTGCGGGTGTGGTGGTGGCCGTGATGTACACGGTGCTGCGGCAGCTTGAGGATTACTTCGTGATTCCGAACGTGGTGGGCCGGGTGGTGCGAGTGCATCCACTGATCGCGCTCTTCGCCATCTTTGCGGGGCTGCAAATCTGGGGGATTACCGGCATGGTCATCGCGCTGCCGGTGGCAGGCGTGGCGCGAGTGTTGCTGGGCTATGCCTACCGTCGCACGGTCACCTCTCCGCGGAGGCCGTAGTGGCGAGCGAAGGCGACCGTGGCGTTGGCCATGGTCCAGGAATGTTCGAGGCGACAATCTTCGTAGCCGGCGTAGCCCTGGCGGAGCGGCGTTATTCTTCACGCGCCACTCTCCGTGGATGTTGAGGGACGAATGTCGGCTGAGATTGGTCTAGGGTTCCTGGGACTGGGCACGGTCGGTTCGGCCGTTGTCCGGACGGTCACCGAACGGGCCGGGTACCTGGAGCGCCAGATTGGTCGTTCGTTCCAGGTCCGGCGCGCGTTGATCCGCGATCCCAACCGCAAACGCGATGTTCCGCTTGACGCCTCCAAGTTGACGGTCAACGCGGACGAAGTGCTCGACGACGGGTCCATCGACGTCGTGGTGGAACTGATGGGCGGCGTCGAACCCGCCAACACGTACATCCGGCGCGCGCTTCAGTCCGGCAAGCATGTCGTCACGGCCAACAAGGAAGTAATGGCCACGCACGGGATCGAGTTATTGGAACTGGCCACGGCGCAAGGCCGCGACCTTTATTTCGAGGCGAGCGTGGGCGGCGGCATCCCGGTGATCGGGCCGTTCCGCCAGGACCTGGCGGCAAACCAGATCCGCGAGGTGCACGCCATCATCAACGGGACGACCAACTACATCCTGACCGAGATGGCCTCCGGCGGCGTGGACTTCGACGCCGCTCTGGCGGACGCGCAGCGGCTGGGGTATGCCGAGCCGGATCCGACTAACGACATCGAAGGGATCGACGCGGCTTACAAGCTGGTGATCCTGGCCTCGCTGGCGTTCAACTGCGCCGTCAGCCCTGAGGATGTCTATCGCGAGGGCATCACGCGCATCAGCGCGGCGGACTTTCGGTACGCGGCCGAGCTGGGCTACGGCATCAAGCTGCTGGCTATCGCCAAGCGGGCCTCGAACGGCTTCGAGGCGCGGGTGCACCCGGCGTTGATCCAGCGGGACGTGCTGCTGGCGCAGGTGGATGGGGTGTTCAACGCCGTGTTGCTGGACGGCGACTTGCTGGGCCGCGCCCTCTTCATTGGCCGTGGGGCGGGCCCCGAGCCGACCTCCAGCGCCATCGTGGCCGACCTGATCGACCTGGGACACAACATCAGGCGGGCGGTGCACGACCGCATTCCCATGTCCCTGGACGGCGACCTGTGCGTGCTGCCCATGTCCGCGGTTCGCTCGCGCTACTACTTCCGGCTCTGGGTCAAGGACCAGCCGGGGGTTCTGGCGCGGATTGGCGCGGTCTGCGGCGAGCATGCCATCAGCATCGCTTCGGTCATCCAGAAGGAAGTGGACGAAAACGCGGGTCGCGCGGAGCTGGTGTTCCTGACGCACGAGGCGCAGGAAGCGGCGGTGCAGGGCGCGCTGTCCGCCATCGCAGATCTGGAGGTGGTGGCCTCGGTCGCCAGCGTGATTCGAGTCGAGGACCTGGCGGAATGAACGGCTCCCCGCGTCCGGGGGTGATCGAGCGCTATCGAGAGTTTCTTCCCGTAGGCGAGGCCACGCCGAATCTGACCATTGGCGAAGGCGACACGCCTATGGTTCGGGCCGCGTCGCTGGAGCGGCGGCTGGGCGTGGCGGAGGTCTGGCTGAAACTCGAAGGCTGTAACCCCACCGGCTCGTTCAAGGACCGGGGGCTGGCGGTGGCGGCTGCCAAGGCCATCGAGGAAGGCTCCCACTCGTTTATCTGCGCTTCGACCGGGAACACGGCGGCATCCGCAGCAGCCTTCGGCGCGCGGTCCGGAACGCCCACCGGGGTGATCATTCCGGCGCGCGGCGTTGCGCTGGGCAAGGTGGCGCAGGCGCTGATCTACGGCGCGAGGGTGATTCCGATTCAGGGGTCGTTCGACGACGGCCTCGCCGTGGTTCGGGAACTGGCAGCGCGTCCCGGTGTTGCACTCGTCAACTCGGTCAACCCCTACCGGCTGGAAGGGCAGCAGACGGCCGCATTCGAAGTTGTGGATACGCTCGGTGACGCACCGGATGAGCTGTACATCCCGGTCGGAAACGCGGGCAATATCACGGCGTACTGGATGGGGTTCTGCGCATATCAAAGGGCGGGCCGAGCCAGGCAGCTACCTGTAATGCGCGGCTACCAGGCCGCGGGTGCGGCGCCAATTGTGGGCGGTGAGCCCGTGGAGAGCCCAGACACGGTGGCCTCGGCCATTCGGATTGGCAATCCAGCCAACTGGGAGCGCGCGGTGCAGGCGCGCGACGAGTCGGACGGGACCATCGAGGCGGTCAGCGACGAGCTCATCGTCGAGGCCTATCAACTGCTGGCAGCCGAAGAAGGCATCTTTGTCGAACTGGCTTCGGCCGCGTCGGTGGCCGGGCTCCTGCATCGCGCTCGCGGCGGCGAGGTCATGGGCGATCGGGTTGTGTGCGTGCTTACCGGGACCGGACTGAAGGACCCGGGCGCGGCGGTGCGGTATGCACCCAAGCCGGCCGAAGTCGAGGCCAGCATCAGCGCGGTTGCCGGGGCTCTCGGGTGGAGCACCGTCTAGCGTTTGGTGGTCGGCGGAAAACGAGGGACTTACGACCCGCCGCTGTCCACGAGTCCGTCTCCGAGCACGACGTTGTCGATCAATCCAATCCCACCGACTTCGGCCGCTACGGCGATTACCAACGGCGGGCGCGCCGATTTGACCGGTTCCAGTGTCAGGGCGTGACGGACCTCGGCGTATTCGAGTTTCGCCAGCGGCTCCGCTCGGATTGCCGTTCGCACTAGCTCCTCGAGGGCCGTTGGCGATCGCTCGTCGTCGTCCCACGCCTCATGCGCGGATGCCAAACCTCGCCAAAGCGCCGTGGCGGCCTGTCGCTGATCGGGTGTGAGCCGAACATTGCGACTGCTCAGCGCCAGACCGTCGGAGTCCCTGACGGTGGGCACGATTACCGGGTCGATCGGCAGATCCAGATCCTTCACCAGGCGGGCGATGACGCGGGTCTGTTGCCAGTCCTTTTGCCCGAAGTAGGCGCGGGTCGGCCTGGTGAGATTGAAGAGCTTGGCCACGACCGTGGCGACGCCCGCGAAGTGACCGGGGCGGCGGGCGCCTTCCAGTTCGGCGCCGATGGGTCCAGGATCGATCCGGGTACCGAAGCCCCTGGGATACATCTCGGACACTGGTGGCGTGAACACCAGGTCCACGCCGCAGGCCTCGAACGCCGCCAGATCCTCCCCTTCGTCCCGAGGGTACGCGGCATAGTCCGCTGGATCGTTGAACTGCGTTCTGTTCACGAAGAGCGTGGCCACCACCGAACGCTCGCGCCGCCGGGCCGCCCGCAACAGCGCCCGGTGGCCCTCGTGGAGCGCGCCCATGGTGGGAACCACACCTACCGATTCGGGCAGGCGTGCCCGCGCGTCCCGCAGACTTGCTCTGGTTCTGGCTACGATCATTGAACGTGGCAACCGATTGAGCGCGTCCTGACGCGCCCCGATACTGCACATGATGGCACCGAATCACGCGCCGGATCCTGTTGATCTTCAGCACGCGCTTGCGGCTGAATTGCCGCCTAACGCCCTGGGTCGCCCCGATCCTGAGCGTGACGTCGTCGACGGGGTCCGGCCAGCGCTGTGTGCGCGGATCAACACTCCGGACGCCGTGGCGGCGGCGCTGGCGGTCTGTCAGCGTCTGGGGGCCGTCGTGGTCCCGCGTGGCGGCGGGACGCATCTGGGTATCGGTGCCCCCCCCGAGCGCGTTGACTTGCTCCTGGACCTGAGCGGTCTCGACGAGGTGATCGAATACCGCCCCGAGGACCTGACCCTGGCGGTGGCGGCCGGCGCTCGTTTAGCTGACGTGCAGACACTGCTGGCCGAGGCCGGACAGATGCTGGCGCTGGATCCGGCGGGCGCACCGGCCTCCACCATCGGCGGCATGGTGGCCGCCGACCGGTCCGGTCCGCGCCGCGCCGGATCGGGGACGTCGCGGGACTTGGTGATTGGCCTGGAAGTCGCCGGCGTTAACGGCCTGGTCACGAGGTCGGGCGGCATGGTGGTCAAGAATGTGACCGGCTATGACCTTCCCAAGGCGCACATTGGCGCGTTGGGAACACTCGGGATTATTACCCGCGTTAATCTGAAGATCACGCCGCGTCCGTCGGTGGAATGCACGCTCGTGACGCCCCTGGCCGACCCCGCAGCGGCCGGATCGGCCATCGGGGCCGTGATCGACAGCCCGTTGGTGCCCAGCGGGTTCGACCTGGTCCAACGCACGCTGACGTCGGACCTCGACGTCGGTGGTCAAGCCGCCTGGCTGCTGGCAATACGCGTGGCTGGGACGGAGGGTGGCGTCGGCGCACAGCTGGCAATGGCGACTCAGTCCGTCGCCCAGCACGCCGCCGGGGCGGCCGTCACGCTGGACGGACAGGCCCAGAAGCGCTTCTGGTCGGATGCCGACGCGCTGGCGCGTCCGCCCAACGACCTGGGCAGCCAGACGACCTGCCGGCTGAGCGCGCTGTCCAGTCAGGCGCCGTCGCTGCTGGGCAGCGCGGCCGAGATTGGCGGGGACCTGGGTCTCCGAACCCTCGCCAGCGCACGAGCGCTGAACGGCGTGTTGCGCGTTCGGGCCAGCGGTACGGACGCGGCGGACGTACTGACGGCGTTCGTGCAACGTCTACGCGCCGCGGCGGAGCGGTTGGGCGGCGCGCTGGTGATTGAGTCCGCACCGGTGGCGGTGAAACAGACCGCCGGAGTTTGGGGTGTCGCCGCCGACGCGCCCGACGTGCAGGCGATGGACGCGCTGCGTTCGGCCTTCGATCCAGGTCGGATAATCAATCGCGGACGCTTTGTGGTGGCCTAAGGCATGGCGGTAGAACCCGCGCGGTTGGGATTCTCGACGGACGACGCACCGGACACGTCCATCGTGTCGACCTGCGTGCATTGCGGGCTGTGCCTGAACGAGTGCCCGACCTACCGCGTGCTACGCGTAGAAATGGACTCGCCACGTGGGCGCATCCAACTCATAGACGCGGTGCAGGACGGGCGGATGGCGTTGGACAGCCCAGCCTTCCTTCGACATACCTTTCAGTGTCTCGACTGCCGCGGGTGTGAGACGGCCTGCCCGTCCGGCGTGAAGTACGGCGCCCTGATCGAGTCGGTCCGGGCGCAGACGGTGCAGGCCGAGCTGCTGCCGACGCGCCGTCGCATCGCGCAGACCGTGCTGCGGGTGGTTTTCCCCCGACCGAAACTGCTGCGGCTGGCCGCGCGCGGGCTCTGGCTCTATCAGCGCAGCGGGTTGCAGGGGCTGGTGCGAAAGCTGGGCGTTCTGCGCTGGATCGCGCCGCCGCTGGCCGCGGTTGAGGCGTTGTCGCCCCCGGTTTCAGACAGGTTCCTGCAGGCGTCAGACTTACGGTTCGTGCCGGCCCGCGGAGAGCGCCGTCACTCGGTCGCCTTCATCACCGGCTGCATTATGAGCGTTTCGTTTGCCGAAGCCCACCGTGCCTCGCTGCGGGTGCTGTCGCGCAACGGCTGCGACGTCCACATTCCCGAACATCAGAGCTGTTGTGGAGCGCTGCACGTGCACGGCGGCGACCGCAACACCGCTCGGGAACTGGCGCGGCGCAACATCGACGCGTTTGATTCGGCCGACTACGAGGCCATCGTGATCAACTCGGCCGGCTGCGGCTCCATGTTGAAGGAGTACGGCGAGCTACTGGAGGACGATCCACGCTATGCCGCCCGTGCCCACGCCTTTAGCAAGCGCGTGCGGGATCTGTCGGAGTTTCTGGCGGAGATTGGCGCGACGGCCCCGACGGGGACCGTCAATGCGCGTGTCGTCTATCAGGACGCCTGCCACCTGGTGCATGCCCAGGGCGTCTCGCAGCAGCCGCGCGACTTGCTGGCCGCGGTGCCGGGGATTGAGCTGGTGGAGATGGAGAATCCCACGGTCTGTTGCGGCGCGGCCGGGCTATATAGCGTCACCGACACTGACATCTCACTGGCGATCTTGGAGCAGCGGCTTGACGCGATCGAGGCCACCGGGGCGACGGTGATCGTGTCCGCCAATCCGGGCTGCCTCCTGCACATCCAGTCAGGGGCTCGCAGGCGCGGATTGGACCTGACGGTGATGCACGTGGCCGAGTTCCTGGACAAGGCGTACACCACATGACGCGCTTTGCGCGCATTCACCCGTCACCGAGGCCGGTCGAGAAGCCGCGATGACATCGGGTCAACGATCCGTCGAGCGCGGCGCCAGCCGGGGCGCATGGGCGCGGCGTCAGGCGGCGGTGGACGCCCAGCGGTCGCGCTGGCACGACGAGCACGAGGCCGAAGTGCGGGCCGAGCGGGAAACGCGGGCGGCGGATATCGCGGCAGGCCGCCGGCCTACGCCGCGCAACATCTGGCGCGCGTTGACCTCCAGCCGCACCCTGACCTCGTTTGTGATATTCGGCTTCCTGCTGGCGGCTGGTGTGATTCCGGCCGTGCTGGCGCTCCGAACAACCCAGGAAGAGGGGATCGAACCGGAACTGGTTCGCCGGATTCAGGTTGGCCTGCAACAGGGGTCCAATCTCGACGGCGAGGGGTTCGATCTGCTGGAACTGGTTAACGGCGGAGAATTGCTGTCGATCACCTCCACGGCCGAAGGCGATCACGGCCCCAACAGGCTTCAGGACGGCCTGTTCGATCCGCAGTTCAACGCCTGGCGGTCGGCTGGTTCCGACTTCCCGTTGACCGCGGTCTACCAGGTGCGGTTTCGTACGCCGGTTCGCAAGGTGATTATCTGGAATCACCCGCAAGAGCCGCAGGCCAGTTACATCCGCGAATTCGAAGTGCTGGCCTCGCTCGAGGATCCGCGAACGCATCCCGACGCGCTGGTCAGCCTCGGGCGGTTTCGGGCTGCCGCTCCAGACCTGAAGCTCGTGTTTGACGTCGATACGCCGGTGCCGATTCGCTACGCGGTGGTGAGGATCTACTCGACTTTTGGGGCGGCGGCCTACGCCTCGGCGGCCGAGATCGGGCTGTTCAGCGAGGACCGGGATCCGGAGCAGGCCCCGCTACCGAGGCCGCCGGCGCCGTTGAACATCTAGCCGCGCGTCGCGAGGGCCTGCGAACCCGAGTTGAGCCGGCCGTCCTTCGTGATCGCCTGAAAATTCGGCCACCAGCTGGCAGGGTTTCCCGCTTGCGACCTTTGGACGCGTATCGGCCCAGCACGCCCGCGCTGACTCCGCGCCAGGTAGCCGGAACTCACGGACAGTCCGCCCGTGCAGGAGCGGCCATCGAGCGCGACTTGGCGAGAAGCCAGGTCGTCTAAGGCGTCCGGAGCTGGAAGACCGCCTCGATCTCGCACGGAATGTCCATCGGCAACGTGCTGCAGCCGACGGCCGAGCGGGTGTGCCGACCGGCCTCGCCAAACACGTCCTGCATCAGTTCCGAGCAGCCGTTGACGACCAGGTGCACGCCGGACTCCGACGGCGCCGCATTGACAAAGCCCACGACCTTGATGACACGTTCGACCTCGTCCAGGCTGCCGACGGCCTTCCGGACTTGCGCCAGGATGTTGAGCCCGGAGTCGCGCGCCGCCCGTGCTCCGGTCTCGACGTCGTACTCCTCGCCGACCCGCCCCCGCCAGTCACCACCCGGCGGCTGACCCGCAATCCAGAGCAAGTCGCCTGTGCGCAATGCCGGGACGTATGCCGCCATCGGCGTTGGCGCCTCAGGCAGCGTGATGCCAAGTTCGCCCAAACGAGCTTCGTGCGACACAGGTCACCTTCTCTGACGCCTGACCGAAGATGCGTGGATTGTAGGCGGCTCGCGATTCCCACGCCCTCGCGAGAGTGAACAGCCCCGCAGCGTTCAGGGGGTTGTCGACCCATGCGCTGGACAGCTCGCGGTGCGAAGGGTAGCGGTCCAGAGCTGTTTGAGGGTTGTGCCGGGAACGGCGGGGAAGGGGTTGAAGTGGACGATGTCGTGGAGAATGAAATTGGCGCCGGTCAGGGCGGCTCGGATTTGCGCTTCCTGATACGAGCGGGCGATCAAGGTGTCGTGGGCGGGTGGATGGTCCGGGCGTTCGATCGTTAGGTGCATGGTGGTTTGAGGGCCGTCGGCTTCGAAGCGGCGGTGGAGGGTGAAGCTGGGTCCGTGTTCAGTAACCGGGTTGCGCCAGAGGGTTTCGAACGCGTGGCTTGAATTGAGATCGAAGACGAAGACGCCGCCCGGGCGGAGATGGGCGGCGACGCGGGTGAAGGTGAGGGAGAGATCGGACGCGTCGAGCAGGTGATTGAGGCTGGCGTAGAGGCAGGTGACGGCGTCGACGGGCTTATAGGTGTCGAAGGTGCGCATGTCGGCTTCAACGAAGGTGACGGGGTAGCCGGCGGCGCGGATCTGGGCCTGGTGGAGCATGGCGGCGGAGAGGTCGATGCCGACGACCTGTGTTCCTCCATGGGCCTGGAGGACGGAGTGGATTCCGGTGCCGCAGGCGAGGTCGATGAGACGACGCGGACGGCCGACGTGGGCGGCGAGACGCTGGTTGACGCGGGGGGCGACGAGGACGGCGTATTGGAGGCCGTAGAGGCGTTGCCAGGCGTCGTAGATATCCGCGAAGGCGTTATACGGCGGAGGCTGGTCCGCCGGGGGTTGTGCTGCGCTCAGTCGCTGCTCTGTAACCAGTCAGGGACGTCGCCAGCGGCGATGCCCTCATCCCACGACTTGGAGGCATCGGCGAGGTCTTCGCCTTCGAGGGACTCGGTGACGAGGAGGGGGGCGCGGATTCCGCCGTCGGTGATGACGAGGGATCTGGCGACGACGGCACCTGTGGCGCGGACGTTAAGGACAGCCTGGACGCGGCCGGCTTCGATGCGGTCAGCACGGACAGTCTTTCCGCTTACTTGGACGGCCTGCATGAGGCCGACGACTTCGATTTCCTTGTCGGACGAGACGACGGCGTTTCGGGCTTCGAGGGTTTCGCCGTAGATAGCGGCGTCGACGATCGTGTCGCCGGAAACCTGGAGTTCGTCGCCCTCAACGATGATACGGAAGCCCGGGAAGATGATGGGCGTGTCGACATTGGTGGTGTCGGCGGGAATGCGGAGGACGTTCTGACCGTCGATTTCCTCGGTGGTGGCACCCTCGGGAACGATGGAGCCGCGCGGCGAGCCGACGGATTTGATTTCCTGATAAAAGACGTCGCCGGTCATGAGTGGGCTCCGGGCCGAATATGCCTAGTAAGGATAGCTATGGCGTGAGGAGTGAGGGAAGAGACGTAGGGAGTGAGCAACTGTGATGGGGTGTCAACGGTTAGGCCATGGCCGGCTCACGGCGAACGGGGGAGTTAGTTGATTCGCCAGTGCGGGGGATGGTCGTGGAGGACGCGGTGGATTTCGGCGGCGCAGTGCGCGGCAGTGCGGACGTTGGATTCGCTGGTGATGCCGGCGACGTGGGGCGACAGGATGAGGTTGGGGGCCTGAAGCAGGGGGCTGTCGACGGGAGGTTCGTTCTCGAAGACATCGATGGCGGCGGCGGCGATGGTGCCACCGGCGAGGGACTCGGCGAGGGCTCGTTCGTCGACGACTGGACCACGGCAGGTGTTGACGAGGATGGCGTCGGGACGCATTTGAGCGAGCCGCTCGGCGTTAATGAGGTGGCGGGTTTCGGGCGTCAACGGGGTGTGCAAGGTGACGATGTCGGAGCGTTGGAGCAGTTCGTCGAGTGAGTCGACGGGTTGGCCGCCGTAGTCGCGGACGACCTCGGCCGCGACGAAGGGGTCGAAGACGAGGCCCTGCATGTTGAGGCCGAGGGTGAAGGCGCGGAGGACACGGAGGCCGATGCGACCGCCACCGATAACGCCGATGGTGCGGCCGTCGATTTCGCGGGCGGGTTCCTGCCCGATGTCGCGCCAGCCGGCGGCGCGGACGAGGCGGTCGCAGTCGGGTAGTCGCTTGCAAAGGGCGAGGGCGGCGGCGACGGTGAATTCGGCGACGGAGGCGGCGTTGGCCTCGGGGGTGAAGCAGACGGGGATGCCGCGGCGGGTGGCGTGATCAACGTCGATGCTGTCGACGCCGACGCCGTGTTTCTGGATGCAGCGCAGGTTGGGGGCGGCGTCGATGACGTTGGCGGTAATAGGGGCGACGCGGACGATGATGGCGTTGGCGGTGGGGGCGACGGCGAGGATGGAGGGTTCATCGGGGCGGTCTGGGCGCATGACGTCGGCGAATTCTTCGAGAGCGTCGATGCCGCCCTGGTGGATGGGTTCGGTGACGAGGACGGTGGGGCGCCGGGCGGCGGTCATGCGGGCAAGGGATCAATGGCTGGCCGGGAGGGCCGGTTCACGAGGTGGGTGTACTTGAGAGCGTTGCCGGTGTTGAGGAGAACGATGCGCTCGTCGCGGCCGATTTCGCCGCGCTGAAGCAGCGCGGCGAGCGCGGGGACGAGGGCGGCGCCCTCTGGAGCGGCCAGGACGCCCTCGAGGTCGGCCAGCTGGCGCATGCCGTGGACGAGTTGGGCGTCGTCGACGGCGATGGCGGTGCCGCCGGTTTCGCGGAGGATGCGGAGGATGAGGCGGTGGGCGAACGGCAGCGGCACGAGCAGACCGTTGGCGGCGGTGTGGGGATCGGGCGGGCGCTCGGCGTCGTCAAGACCGGCTTCCCAAGCTTCGACGATGGGGGCGCACCCGGAGGCCTGGACGGCGATAAGGCGGGGTGGGGTTCCCTTGAGCCACCCCATGTCAGCGAGTTCGCGCATGGCCTTCCAGACGCCGATAAGGCCAACCCCGCCGCCGGTGGGGTAGAGCACGACGTCGGGCGGATCCCAGTCGAAAGCTTCGGCGATTTCGAGACCCATCGTTTTCTTGCCCTCGACGCGGTAGGGCTCCTTCATGGTGGAGGCGTCGAACCAGCCGGCATCTGAGGCACGTTCAGAGGCGATGCGGCCGGCGTCGCTGATGACGCCGCGGACTTCGGTGACGTCGGCGCCGTAGGCAATGCACTCGGCTTTGATGGGATCGGGCGTGTTGACGGGCATGACGACGCGAAGGGTGATGCCCCAGGCAGCGCAGTAGGCGGCCCAGGCGCTACCGGCGTTGCCAGCCGTGGGGATGGCGATATCGCGGACGCCAAGTTCGTAAGCGCGAGCGACGCCGACGGCCGCGCCACGGGCCTTGAAGGTTCCAGTGGGGTTGGCGCCTTCGTCCTTGAGCCAGAGGTTGGTGAGGCCGAAGTGCTCGCAGAGGCGACGAAGGCGGAGGAGGGGCGTGGCGCCTGCACCGAGGTCGGGGGTTTGGAGGGGGTTGTCGAGCGGGAGAAGTTCGCGGAAGCGCCAGAGGTCGTGGGGGCGCTGGCGGATGTCCTCGGAGGTGACGGCGGCGCGAACGGCGTCAAGATCGTATTCGGGAAGAAGGGTGGCGCCGGCGCCGTGGCTGACGGATTGGAGAACGCCGGGGTCGTGCGCTGCGCCGGTTTCAGCGCAGCGGAGGGCGGTCAGGAAGGAGGTGAATGCTGGGATAGGCACAGAGCCGCCAAGCAGTTGGGTGGGGCGGATGGGGAGCCTAGCGCACGCGAGTGGATGTACGTGCCAGGGATAGCGATCGAGGCGGGGTAGGTTTCCGCTCGTGAGGGCGGACCGAAGGGAGGCTCGGCGCGGAGCGGACTCGCCACTCCGCACCGAGTTGGGGGCTGACCTAGTGGGCTTCGGGGCGGGCGCCCGCGAGCTGCTGCAGCTTGGGAAGGCTGAGGATGGAAATCAGGCGCTTGCGACCGCCAGAGGGTGCCAGGGCCCCAGCCCGCCGCAATTGGTTGACCGCAAGGCTGACGCTCTCTCGGACAGTGCCGAGACGCTGAGCGAGCTCCTCGTGGGTGACGCGAAGATCCGTGGCGTGCTCGCGTTCGGCCATTTGGAGGATTGCCAGCGCGACCGTTCCAGCCACGGTGTCGAGCGCGGTCTGCGAGACGCGGCGCTGAATGGTGTTGAGCCGAGCCAGCTGACGCTGGATCAACTCGCGCACTACGTCGGGACGGCGCTGGGTGAGGCGGCGAAACGTCGGAATGTCGAACCAAGCAATGGTGACGGGACCGTCAGCCTCAATGATCGTGCGATCCCGCCCATCAGTCGCGAAGACGTTCTCAAACCAGTCGCCGTCGCGTAATGACGCCGTGGCGAGCTGGCGGCCGCTGGGGCTGATACGCCAGACGGTGACGCTGCCCTCGCAGACGACGCCGACGCGCTGGGGATCCGAAACAGGATCGAAGACGACCTGATTGGCTCGGTAGCTAGCCGACTGCGCGCCTTCGGCTCGTAGACGGCCGACCAGCCGGGGCGAGAAGGGAATTGCCGGTGGTGACACGTCCGCCCTCCTTGGTCGGAAGCGCATCAGTTGCACTTCTTCAGTCGCCTTTGAGGCTACGGGGGCAAGATGAGAGAACTCTAAGACGCGTGTGCGGGCTAGACGGCCGTCGCATTCGGGTCCGACGCAGCCGCGTCGGGAGGGCGACCAGCGGGTAGCCGAATCTCGATTTCAGCGCCGCCAAGGTTGGCGCGGCGGGCTTCGGCGCTGCCACCGTGAGTCTCCGCAACGCTTCGCACGATAGTGAGGCCCAGACCAGTGCCGCTGCCGGCGCGCGAGCGGGCCGGGTCGACCCGATAAAACCGTTCGAACACGTGCGGAATATGCTGCTCGGGAATCCCGGGTCCGTCGTCGCTGACGACAAGAGACACGGTGCGGTCACGTTCGCTAAGCCTGACCTGAATCACGCCGTCGGCTGCGGTGGCGGTGATGGCGTTCTGCACAAGGTTGCGGAGGGCGCGCTCGACTTTGTCGGCGTCGGCGAAGACCCAGGCAGTGTCAGAGCCGGCAAGAGCGATTGAACGTTCGCCGGCAACCGGGCCAAGATCAGTGAGCACGCGGACGATAAGCGTTCGCAAGTTGACGGGCTGGAATTTCAGTTCGCCCGGGGCGTCCAGCTCGGCGACGGCCAGCAGGTCGTTGACGATGCGCTGCATGCGGTCGGCCTCGCCGGTGATGGCCTGGGCCGCGGCCGCGTCGGAACCGGCCGGGTCGCGGCCAAGCAGCTCAGCATTGCCACGGATGACGGTAAGCGGCGTTTTGAGTTCGTGCGAGGCGTCGCCCACGAAGCGACGTTGCGCCTCCACACTGTCCTCGATGTGGTCAAGCATTCGGTTGAACGTGCGGCCCAATGCGCTGAGATCGTCCTTGCCAGAACCAACGCTGATTCGACGACTCAGGTCGCCCTGGAGGTAGATGGCCTCGGCGGTGCGCGTGATGGCGGCGACGGGATTGACGGCGGTGCGGGTGAGGTAGAGGGCGCTGAGCGAGGCGACGATAAAGACGAGCGCGGCACCGCCAACGAGTAGGTTACGGGAACGCGTGGTGGTGCTGTCGGCGAGTTGGAGCGACTGGGCACTCTGCAGGACGCCCATGAGGTCATCGCCGCGCAGGATGGGCACACTGAGCATGCGGAGGCGGAAGCGCCCGGCGACATTGATGGTCTCGATGGATTCCTCGTGGGATTCGATGACGCGCATGGCGCCGTCGGTGACGGGCAGCGATTGGCCGCGAAGGTTGACTGAGGCGACCACGGGCCGGCCCTGGGGATCGAGGACCTGGAGGTAGACCTCGCGCTCGCGCAATTCGTCCACCGGCAGTTCGATGAGCATGCCGACTTCCGGTCGGACCCCGGTAAGCCCGCCGCTGACCTGGGCGACGCGGACGGTTTCACGCGCGCGGGCGCGGAGGGTCTCGTCGACTTCGGTATCAACGTGGGCCATGAGGAGTAACTGAAGGCCAATGCCGAATACGGTAATCGTGACCGCGATGCAGGCGAGGTAGAGAAGACGCAGCTTGAGGCGGATGCTCACGCGCCACCCTCACGTATCACGTAGCCAGCGCCGCGAACCGTCCAGATGAGGCGCGGGCGTTCATCGGCTTCGAGCTTGCGCCGCAGGTAACCAACATAGACATCGACGACGTTGGAGATGGTGTCGGGCGCGAAGCCCCAGGCGGCGTCCAGGAGACGTTCGCGGGAAAGCACGCGCCTTGGTTCGCGCATGAAGACGCGAAGCAGATCGAATTCGGTGGCCGTCAGGGGAATCACGGCGCCGGCGCGAGTGACTTGGCGGGCGGCCTCGTCGAGTTGAAGATCGGCAAAGACCAGCCGGTCGGTTTCCGGTGCCCCGGGCCGTCGGAGCAATGCTCGTAGCCGGGCAACGAGCTCGCCAAAGGCAAACGGCTTGGGCAGGTAGTCGTCACCGCCGGCGTCTAGGCCAGCAATGCGGTCGCGCACGCGCTCGCGGGCGCTCAGAAATAAGACCGGGATGTCGCTGGCCTCGCGAATCCGCTTGATCACGGCCAACCCGTCGAGTCCAGGCATCATGACGTCCAGCACGACAACATCGGTGGGGTGCTCAGCAAGCGCCGCAAGCGCGGACTCGCCATCGCACGCGACGCGCACGTCGAATCCCTCGATCTTGAGGCCTCGATCCAGAAGGTCCAGGATCTCGGGATCGTCGTCGACCGCGAGCACGCGCGGCTTTGCCGCAGGCTGGTTGAGCGCCATGACGGGAGCCTACATGCGGCAGAGGCGTGATTTCGCGGTAGATTGAACATTGGAGATGCCCACGCGACACCTACGTCCCATCCGTACGCGTCTGCGCGCCGCAGCCCTGGTCGCGTGCGCGACGCTCGCGCTGTTGTGCGCCGCGTGCGCGGAGGACGATGCGGACGCAGACGAGCCGTTGGTGCTGGAATTGGACGCCAAAGCACGCGTGACGATTGACGCCGAAATCGGAACGGCCGCGATTCCGCGCACGGGGCTACAGCAAGTCTGGGTGAACCGGTCGTCCGGTTGGGATCCGTGTCCGGAGATGCTGAGTACGGAGTTTCCGCCGGAGACTTGCTGGATTCGGGTGCTGATTGGCGAGACGCCGGTGGCCGTGTTGCTGCCTGAACCCAACGGAACGCTGGGACCGTATCCCATCCCGGTGCACTTCGATGTGTTCGACTTCGCGGCTGGCGACTATCAGCTATGGCTGATTCAAGTGGGACGGCTGGAGGTTCGCCACACGGAGGGTGCGCCGCTGCTGATCGTGCCGGCGCCCGAGCCGACCCCGACCGCCGCGACTCAGGACGCTGGCTCCGGGGGATAGAGCAGCTCTTCCCAGCGGTCAAGTCCGTCGGTCCGGCAGGCCGGACCCGGCTGCAGGATGATCCCGGCGGGAATCTCGTGAACACGGCCAGCGCGAACGGTGGAACCAAATCCATGCCTGGCCGGGCCAAGACCGCCTGGTAGTCGAAGGGCTTGCCGCACAGGAAGCCAGCATCACGTCGGGGGCCCGTTGGACGACTACGGCCACGGGGAGCTTTCGCCCCGCAGCGCCCGGGGCGCGAGCGGCAAATGTGTCAACGCCGCGCGCGATCTCGATCAACTCGCTGACCCAGCGGATGCCGCAGATCAGCGGATCGTCCCACCCTTCGAAGTTCGTTCACGAACGGTGAGGCCGGCAAGCTGCCCGTCGCTGCGTGCGTTCAACGCGGTCGATGTCGCGACCGGATAGGTCACGGGCTCGATCGCGCTGATTCACGAGAGCGCCCAGATCAGCGATGACATCCAGGATTTCCTGGACCGAGCGCTGGTTGAACCTGAGGACGGGGAGATTGGCGGCGATGAGCTTGCGGGCGAGGTCGGCCTGTATGTCGAAAAAGCCGACAACCAGATCAGGCTTGACGGCGACCACTCTCTTGACGCTGCCGCCGATGAACGTCGACACGACCGGCTTATCGCGCCTCGCCTCGGGGGGCGGACGGCATAGGAACTTATGCCGACGATGCGGTCGCCCGCGCCGAGCCGGTAGAGGACCTGGGTGGGTACCTCGATGAGGTGGACGATGGGCTGGAGCCTGCGGCACACCCGGTCACTGGCGCACCGGGGGCCAAGCGACCGGGAAGAGGTGTGCGCGCGCGCATGTGCGTGCCTTGTGCTGCTTCAGCCGCGTGGGATTTCCGAGGCCAGAACCGCCGAGGCGAGCGAGATGTCGTCCAGAAGTTCCGCCGATGAGTCTTGATCGACGCGTGCAATCTGCAGGATCAGCACCAGAATGTCGTCCTGTTCGGTAATGAGCAGACGGGCTTCGAAGGCATCGGTTCCACTGACGACGCGCGTGCGGGCCGCGGCGGAGCGTTCCCCCACGGGCGGCGGCGCCTGGACGACCAGCGCCACCACATCGGCCGGACGATCCGAAGTCTGGAAGCCTTCAACGAGACCGCCAGCCACGGTCTCCAGGAAGGGCCCCGGCGCATCGAGCAGGTCGTCTGCCAGCAGTTGCTCAACGCTAGAGGCGCTCTGTCCGACGAAGAGCAGAGCGAACAGAAAGGGGTCTAGCCGACGAATGAGCAGCGGATCAAGGAACTGTCCTTGCAGGCCAAAGTTGGCTGCGGTGATGTTCTCGTCGGCACCCGGCAGCACCGGAAGGCCGAGGCGATCCGACAGCGCGGCGGGGCCAGGCACTCGGGCCATGAGCTCTTCGGTGCTGTAGCGGGCGAGTTCTTCAGGCGAGGCGGTGGGCGGGGGCAGCGTTGGGTCGGCTTCGGGCTCAGCCGCAGGCGCTGGCGGCGCCGGCGCGACCGGGGTTGCGGCGGCCTCGACGGTTGGCGCCTGGGTTGGCGTTGGCGTGGGCTGCGGAGTGGCGGTCGCGAACGGAATAGGCGTCCAGGTGGGCGAAGGGGTGGGCGTGGGCGTGGCAACGGGCACGACGACTCGTGACGAGTCGCAAGAAACGGCCGTCAAAGCCAGCGCCATTGCCGCCGCGCCGACCGTACGCCGAATCCGTCCCACCGGTTCATTCACACCGCGAGTCGCCCCTCCTCGATGAGTGGCGTGTCGCCAGCGAGGATTGTGGGTCTGTTGATCACGCCGTCGCTGTGAAAGGGAACGTCGGTTGCTCCCCCGATGTGGAGGCTGTTGCCTAGGGCAACGTGGGCCGTGCCGACTACCTTCTCGCATTCGAGGACGTTGCCACTGATCCGTGTCGCGGGATTGGTGCCGATGCCGAGCTCCGCGATATTGCGAGCGTCGTCACCGAGTCGGTCGATAATGGCCTGCAAGTCCTGGGCTCCGGGGCCCGTGATCTGACGGGCCAGACCGTCACTGACCTTGATGACCATAGGTTCGTCGGCCACGGCGTTCTCTGGATCGTCAACCGGGAGCGCGGCGTCGAAGACCAGGGTGCCCCAGGCACGACCCTCCAGGGGCGCGATGAAGGCTTCGCCCGCCGGCAGGTTGCCAAAGGCGCCCGGCGCGGTGAAGACGCCGGTGTCCGCAAATCCCGTACGTCCCTTCAGGTCCAAGCGCAGGTCGGTGCCCCCGGGGGCGGTGAGGCGTACGGAGTCGGCGGCCGTGAGTACGACCGCCAGCGCCTCGGAAGTGCGTGCGATGTTGCCGTAATCCACCCGCAGCGTACGCATGGCCATCTCATAGGTGATGGACGGCATGCTGGCCACACGTGCGCCGGCGGCGCTTGCGTTCTGGCGCGCGTGCGTGTGGCTGAGGGACTTGCTGGTGGGCAGGAAGCACACGTCAGCCGCAGCCATGGCTGCGGCCACCTGAGTCGGCGGCTCGCTGCCATGGTCGTCGGCTTCCGGCATGACCAGGAGTCGAACCCTGTCGGTGGCGCGGAGAGCGCCGCGCGCGAACAGCTCACCAAGCGAGAGTCTGGGTGGATCGGTGACCACCAGCACCCGCTCGCCCGCTCGCACGCCCAGCGATTGACCCATGACGGCGTCCAGCATTCGGGCTTCGTCAATGCCGAGCGCGCGCGTCTTGATGTCCTTGGGTCCGAACTTGAGCACAGTCATACGGCAGAATCCTCACGGCGAGGTCGCTCGCAGTGTGACATCGTGTACGAGACATCCTGCCCGGCGCGCGGCCAGCGCGTCGTACGAAGGCAACGGCTGATGGCG
The DNA here is from genome assembly GCA_026707185.1 of Chloroflexota bacterium. The sequence continues at coordinate 18,132 of JAPOXI010000049.1, read as the reverse complement.
TCGATCTACCAGGGCATGCACCGTCGGCGGCCGGGCCGGCGGCCGATGTATCTGCCGCATAGGCGCATTCGCTTATGGCGCCTGGTCCTGCGGATCGGAGTTGGCCTGATTGCGGTCGGAACGTTCGGTTTTCTGACGCTATCCGCGCTCACGGCCTGGTTTCTCACCCACCCACCGCAGGCAGCTGACCTGAGCACGAGGCTCGACAACGACGTGGGCTGGCTTCGCCTGGACGTGCCGACTCGCGATGGGGCGAGTCTAGCGGCCTGGTACGGCCCCGTCATCGATTCGGAGGGCACCGTCATCGTGACGCACGGCATCGCAAGTACCCACCGCGACATGTTGGGCAAGGGCAACATGCTGCGACGTTTAGGGTTTAGCGTGTTCATCTTTGACTTTCGCGGACATGGCCTCAGCGATCCGGGTGTCGTGACGCTTGGAGCGCGCGAAGTGGAAGATCTGATCGCGGCCGTGGACGTGGTCGTTGGTCTACCGGGAGTCGATCCGCGACGGATCGCTGTTATCGGCGACTCTATGGGCGGCGCGGCGGCCATAATGGCGGCGGCCCGGGATCCACGAATCGCGGCCGTCGTCTCCGAATCGTCCTATGCGCGCTTGCTGGATACCACGGACGAGTCGTTCGAGGCGTTCCTGAGGGTTCCGGCGTTTCCATTCGCCGGCCCGGTGCAACTTTTCGCGCGGCTGTTCAGCGGCGTCGACCCCGGGCAGGTCAACCCGGCTGACGAGATTGGGCGCATCAGCCCGCGACCCGTGTTCGTCATTCACGGAGAGTCTGACCGCTATGTGCCAGCCGAGGTCGGACGTGAGCTCTATGAGGCGGCGGGCGAGCCGCGTGTGATCTGGCAGCCGGCACAAGTGGGTCACGTCGGCGCGTTTTCTCAGCGGCTTGGCGAGTACGCCGTGCGCGTCAACGCATTCCTGCGGCAGGCGCTCGGACGGCACATTCCGAGCGCGCAGGCCGTGGCGGCCAATTAGCCGGTGGTAACATCACGCCGCTTCCGCCCGGTGCGGAACGCACAGGGGCGCACGCGTGGAACGTAGCGGTTCGGCGGTCACCGACACAACCATTGTCGTTCTGGTTTTGCTGCTTGGCGGAATGTTCTGGCTGTTTACCTGGCTGCCATCGCTGGGCCTGCGCCAGGAAATTGAGGAGTGGGTAGTCCCGGCGGAATTCGTTGGCGTTGAGAATCCGGTTGAGTTCAGCGCGGACGTGCTGACGCGGTCCCGCGAGCAGTATTTGTTCACCTGCGCCAAGTGCCACGGGTTCCTGGCCGACGGTTACGGTCCGCAGTACCAACTGCTGGTTCCGCGGCCACGCAATTTCTCGCACCCCAACGTCCAGAATCAGACTGACGGCGAGATCTTCTACAAGATCTCTGCGGGACGCGGCGACATGCCGGAATACGGCTCGCGGACAACGCAGCAAGAGATTTGGGAGCTCGTGTGGTACGTGCGGGCGGTTCCGCATCTGCCTGGCTACTACGACGAAAGCGACCCGGACGACGTGATTCTGAATCCCGGAACTGTTCCGACCGCACGGCCTGACACTACGGTTACGGCCATCCCGCTAATCGCGCCGGACCGGTAGGGGGCTTAGCGAGGAGACCGAGCGTGCACCCCGGCGACATTCCCTTCGCGTCCGCAGGGGAGATAGCCGGCGCCGTCCGTGACCGACAGGTCAGCGCTCGGGAGGTTACAGCGGCTGCGCTTGAGCGTATAGCCGCCACTGACGGTTCCATACGCGCCTTTCGCCACGTGGACACGGATGGCGCCCGTGCCACAGCCGCGGAACTGGACGCGGCCCACGCGCGCGGGGAAGAGCCTGGCCCGCTGGCCGGTGTGCCGGTGGGCGTGAAAGAGCAGGTGGCGGTGGCGGGGCTGCCGCGCGAGGCCGGATCGTTGCTGTTGAAAGGGAACATCGAGGCGTCCGACGGACCGGCGGTGGCACGGCTGCGGGCGGCGGGCGCGGTGATCATGGGCATGACGGCCATGCCGGAGTTCGGCCACCTGGCCTTTGGCCATAGTCCGCTGGGTCCGGCCACGCGCAACCCATGGTCGGCCGGTCACACGCCAGGCGGTTCGAGCAGCGGCTCGGCAGCCGCGCTGGCGGCGGGACAGGTGGCGCTGGCGCTGGGCACGGACGGGGGCGGATCGATACGCATTCCGGCCTCGTGCTGCGGAGTGGTAGGGCACAAGCCGACGTTGGGACGGGTACCGCACGCGCCGCTACGGGCCGGATTCTCACCGATGTCGCACCTGGGACCGATGGCGCGCTCGGTGGCGGACACGGCATTGCTGCTGGACGTGATTGCCGACCAGGACCACATGGACCCGACTTCGCTGCCGCCGGAAGGCGTGAGCTACGCGGAGATTGCGAGCCATCCGCCGACGTCGGGGCGCATCGCGTGGGCACCGCAGCTTGGGCGGGCGGAGGCCGATCCCGACGTGTTGGCGCCCTGCCGGGCGGTGGTGCGGGCGCTGGCGGACGACGGATTCGAGGTGACCGAGGTCGATCCGTTCCTGGACGATTGGATTGAGGCGTGGGCGGTGATATTCGATGTTTCGCTGGCGCTGAACGCCGGGAAGCAGCCGGACGAAATGCGTGGAGTCTCCGACGCTACGCTGGTCGCGCGGGTGGCACACGGCCAGTCGGTGAGCGCCACCGAGTTCCTGGCGGCCGAAGCGGCGCGACGCGACGTCTGGGCGGCGTTCGAGCGCCTGTACCGCGACTTTGCGGTGGTGATGACGCCGACGCTGCTGCAACCGCCGCTGCCGGTGGATCCGGCGACGGGCGTGACGGACAAGCCCGACTCGTGGGTGGAACGCTGGTTTCAGCACATGTATCCGTTCAACCTGACGGGCCAGCCGGCCGTGACCATTCCGGTCGGGCTGACGGCGGATGGCCTGCCCAACGGTCTGCAGGTGATTGGACCGCGGCTGGCGGATGGCGTGACGCTTGGGTTTGCGGCGGCGGCGGAGAGCCGGACCGGCTGGAACGGGGCGCAACCGGAGCTCTAGGCCGCCCGACGGCGGACCGTGGTTCATCGCCTACAATGGGTGCCGGCGCGGTTGCGCGCCATTGCGCCCTCCGCGCCGCAGGCCGCTCGGCGCCGCCGACGAAGGCCTGCCACAGTTGCGTTGTACTGACGATTCGCGAGGAGGGACGTTGATGGCAGCGAAAGAGAGCGGCTTGCGAGGGGTCGTTGCCGGCCGGTCGGCGCTGAGTTCAGTCGACGGCGAAGTCGGCCGGTTGACGTACCGCGGCATCGACATTGCCGACCTGGTAGGGGCGGAGACGACGTTCGAAGAGGTCGCCTACCTGTTGTGGCATGACGAGCTGCCGAGCCGTAGCCAGCTCGACGCGCTGACCAATCAACTCAACGAGTCCCGCAGCCTGCCCGGGCCGGTGATGGACATGCTGGCGTCGTTGCCCAGCGATTCGACCCCGATGGTGGCGCTGCGGACGGCCGTGTCCATGCTGGGCAGCTTCGATCCCGACCAGGGCGACGACTCGCTGGAAGCGGCGGAGCGCAAGGCGGTGCGGTTGCTGGCGCAGACGCCCAACATCGTGGCGCAGGCCGGCCGGCTGCTGGAGGGACGCGATCCGCTGGATCCTCCCGACGGATCGATCGCGGAGTCGTTTCTGGCCACGTATTTCGGCGAAGCGCCGAAGCCCGAGGCGACGCGAACGATCGACGTGATGCTGGTGCTGCAAGCGGACCACGAGTTCAACGCCAGCACGTTTGCCGCCCGGGTGATTGCCGCGACGCTGACGGACGTGCACTCGGCGATCGCCGGCGCTATCGGCGCCTTGCGCGGGCCGCTGCACGGCGGGGCCAACCAGGCCGTGCTGGAAATGCTGCTGCAGGTGACCTCGCCGGAAGAGGCCGAGGCCTGGGTGTTGGACAAGCTGGCCAAGCGCGAGCTGGTGATGGGCTTCGGTCACGCGGTGTACCGCACGGCGGATCCGCGAGCCACCGTGTTGCGCGAGATCGCGCGAGAGCTGGCGCCCGCTTCCGGTCACGCCGAGTGGTTTGAGACCTCGCAGGTGATGGAAGCCGTGATGCTGCGGGAGAAGAATCTGAACTCGAACGTGGACTTTTACGCGGCGACGGTGTATGCCTCGCTGGGGATTCCGCCGGACCTGTTTACGCCGATCTTCGCGATCAGCCGGATGAGCGGCTGGACGGCGCACGTGCTGGAGCAGCAGGGCAACAACCGGATCATCCGCCCCAGGGCCGAGTACGTGGGGCACATGGATCGGCCGGTGACGCCGATGGCGGAGCGCGGCTAGGGCGCAGCAGCCGGCTAGGTCAGCGGGATTTCGGTTCGCTCGGCGGCGGACCGGTAGATGGCGTCGACGATGCGAGTGACCGTGACGCCCTGGGCGGCGGTGACGGTGGGCTCGACGCCGGTGCGGACGGCGTTGATGAAGTCGGTCACGGAAATCACGTGCTCTTTGCGGGTTTCGCCGCTGGTGTCGTAGGTCTCGGTGCTGTGGAAGCCGTCACGATCGTGAAAGACGCGGAGGGGGCTGATTTCGAGGCCGCCGTCGGCGGCGGAGACGACGAGGCGTTCGACGCTCTGGCCGATACGAAGAATCCAGGAGCACTCCAGCAGCAGGATTAGGTCGCCCTCGAACCGGATGCCGGCGAAGGCGTAGTCGTCGACGTCGTAGTTGGAGGGGTCCCAGGAGCCCCAGCGATTGGTGACACCGTCACGGTTGCCGAAGGGCCGGCCAATGGCGCCCCAGACGCTGAGGGGCGTGGGATGGCCCAACACGTAGAGCGCGCGGTCGAGCGCGTGAACGCCGATGTCGATGAGGGCGCCGCCACCGTTGGCGGCCTTGGAGGTGAAGGTGCCCCAGGTGGGGACGCCGGCCTGCCGAAGCATGGTGGCGCGGGCGAAGTTGGGCGCGCCGAGGTGACCGCCGGCGACCAACTCGTGGGCGCGCCGGGCGTCGCGGCTGAAGCGGGTCTGGAAGTCGATGGCAAGGACGCGGCCCGCCCCCTCGGCCGCATCGGCCATGGCCTGGGCTTCGTTGGCGTTCATGGCCATGGGTTTTTCGCAGAAGACGTGCTTGCCCGCCTCAAGGGCCGCGATGGTGGCCTCGGCGTGGGCGACCGGTGGGGTTCCGACGGAAACGACATCGATGTCGTCGCGGGCGAGCAGGTCGCGGTAGTCGGTGTAGGCGTGGGGGATGTCGAAGTCGCGGGCGAATTGGGCGGCGCGGCCCGGCATGGGATCGGCCGCGGCCACGATTTCGACGTCCGGCTGGGCGGCGAAGCCGGGCTGATGGGCGCCGCGGGCAATGCCGCCGGCGCCGATGATGCCGACGCCGAGGGTTTGGGAGGTCGGGGTCATTGACCGTTACAGATCTGTCGTGCCGACGCGAGCGTATTGCACGGCGAAGAGTTCACGCCGGATCGTGGAGTCGTGGAGAAGTGGGGCGAGGCGGGACCAAAGGGCTTCGCTGTGCGGATCGGCGGACATGCGGTCCCAGGCGGCTTCGAACTCGGCCGCGCGCTTGAAGGCGAACTCGACGATCAGGGAGGGGTGGCCACCGCCGCGACCGACCAGGACCCGACCAACGGGCCAGTCAAGCGTTGCGGCGGCGAATCTTCGGAACTCGTACACCGTGCGGCGGGCCTTACGCCACGTCTTGGGACGCGGAACCGCCGACCAGCGATAGACGAGGGTTGGGGATTTGGCCATGTCCGCTGCCGAGGCGGTGAACGTGGGACGCTAGCACATTGAGCGAAAGGTGACGGGGGCGCCAAAGTGGCGTCGCGCCGGATCAAGGCGGGACACGCAGCGCAGAGCTCGCCGGTGATACACTCAAGGCCTGCGGCGTCCGAGGAAGCCGCGACCAGCTATGAAACGCACCTACCAACCCAAGGTTCGACGACGTAAGCGCCGGCACGGATTCCGTGCGCGCATGGCCACGCGCAGCGGACGCGCGATCCTCCGGCGCCGCCGCCGGAAGGGCCGCAAGCGTCTGAGCGCCTGACCCGCGACGCCGCCCGTCGCGGTCCTTTCCGCATGAACCGCCGCAATCGCCTGCGCCGGGCTGCCGACATCGCACGGGTACGATCGCGCGGCACCAAGGCGGTGACGCCCTGGCTGGTGCTATTCGCCACGCCCGGCGAAGCCGAGGCGTCGCGGGTGGTGGTGCCGGTGTCGAGGCGCTTCGGTTCGGCGGTGCGGCGTAATCGGCTGCGCCGGCGGGTGCGGGAGGCGCTGCGACCTCAACTTGCCGACCTGCCCGGCGCGCTGGACATCGTGGCGCTGCCGCGTGCGCGGGCGGTAGACGCGGCGCCAGGGGAATTGGCGGCGGCGGTGAGCCGCGGATTGCGGCAGTCGCGGGCTTGGCTGACCGGATGACGGCCGTGGCGCTGTGGCTGATCCGGGGCTACCAGCGATGGATATCGCCGGCGTTCGGGTCGACGTGCCGCTACGAGCCGGCCTGTTCGCAGTACGCCCACGAGGCGATCGAGCGCTACGGGTTGCTGCGCGGTACCGGCATGGCCGTGCGGCGGGTAGCTCGCTGTCATCCGTGGCACGCCGGAGGCTACGACCCCGTCCCCTAGGGACGCGGCGAACCGATGGAAGCGATCCCCAACACCTGGCAGACGTGGGCCGTTGACCCGCTGAGCGACGCGCTGACGCTGATTCACGACGCGGTGGGCAGCTACGCGATTGCGATTGTGCTGTTCACGGTGCTGATCCGGTTGCTGATGATTCCGCTGACGCTGAAGCAGATCACCTCGCAACGCAAGATGCAGTTGATCCAGCCGGAGTTGGAGACCATCCGCAACCGCTTAAAGGGGGATCGGCAGGCGATCTCGGAAGCGACGATGAAGCTCTACAAGGAGCGCGGCGTCAACCCGATGGCGGGGTGCCTGCCGATCTTCATCCAGCTCCCGGTGCTACTGGCACTGTACGGGGGAATCCTGACGCTGAGCAGCCGCGGATTGCTGAACGAGCAGTTCCTGTGGTTCAACCTGGCGCGGGAGGACTCGACGATCCAGATCATTGGCGACGCGGCGCCGACCGAGCCGGTGGACGTGGTGATCGCGACGACGGAATTGCCGACGCCTTTGGAGTCGTCGCTGGCCGTGTCCTTTACGCAGTTTGCGGCCAACTACCAATTCCGAACCGACGTGGTGGACGCGGGGGCGGCGATCGACTTGCTGAACGACGGGACAGCGGCGGCGATTTTCCTGGATACGGAGGCGGACCTGGGCCAGATGCCGGCGGGCACGGAGCAAACCCGGCTGGCGCAGGCAGCGGCTTTCCTGGTGGAACGCGACCGTCCCGCCACACGGCTAACGATGGACCAGGTGGAAGGGATTCTGCGCGGCCGGATCGTCAACTGGGCGGACGTGGGCGCGGGGGTGGGTCCGATCGTGCTGCACGGACTGAAGGACGACCTGAGCGCACCCGGGCTGCTGGAGCGCCTGGTGCTGAACGGGGATCCGATTCAAGTGCCGATTCGCGAGCACAACAGCGTGGACGACTATTTCAACGCGCTGCGGGCGGAGCCGGGGTCGCTGGGCGTGTCTCCGCCCATGCGTACCGACGATATCCGGATGCTGAACATCGAGGCGCGCGGCACCGACCGCGCCTATCCGGCGCTGGCGGACGTCCTGGCGGACGGAAACTATGCCCTGGCCCGGGACGTGTATGCCTACTGGGGTCCGGCCACGGATTCGACGAAGGCCTACCTACAGGACTGGTGGAATAGCGGCCAGGGGCAGGAGGCGGCGCAGGTGGCGGGCTTCACGCGGCTGCCGGCGAACTTTGACCTGTTTGCGTCGGGCGGGTTCTATATCTCGGTGCTGGCGTTGCTGGCCGGGGGGTTCCAGCTCATCCAAGCGCGCATGATGGCATCGAGCACGGCGACGGGGCAGGCGGCGACAATGAACCGGGTGATGCAGTTCATGCCGATTATCGTCGTGGTGTTTGCCTGGACATTCCAGGCGGGCCTGGTGGTGTACTGGGTGATTTCCAGCATTATTGCGATCGTTCAGCAATACTTCACGACGGGCACGGGGAAGCTGATTCCCGCCCACTGGCCCATCGCGCGCGACGTGATGGGGGAACATCACGCGAAGGTGGAAGCGGCGAAGGCCGAGGCTCAGGAGACGGAGACCGAGTCAAAGCCCGAGACGGCGAGACGCCCTCGCCGGCGGCGGCGACGGAGGAGACGCGGTGGCTAAGGAATCCAGCGACGGAGTGATCGTGACCGGCAGCTCGGTGGAAGACGCCGTCAAGCGCGCGCTGCTGCAGCTGAACGTGACCCTGGACGAGATTGACGTGGACGTCATCAGTGCGGGATCGCGCGGCGTGCTGGGCATGGGCCGGGAGGACGCGCGTGTGCGCGTGCGGCTGCGCAGCCAGCCGTACTCGGTAGAAGCAGCCGAGGCCGATGACACGGTGCCCGATGACACGGTGCCCAATGACGCGGTGCCCGACGACGTGGTGGCTGAAGCCGCGTCCGAGGAGCCTGCAGCAGAGGACGTCAAAGAGGAGAAGCCGGACGACGAGGCGCCCGTGACGGCCGACGCCGAGCCACCCGTAGCGAAGGTAAGCGAATCGGCCACATCCACCGGACGGCGTCCACGCGGCGAACTTATGGAGTCCGGTGAAGACCTGGAGAACGAGGCCGAGGAATTGCTGGAGAACCTGCTGGACCGGATGGGCTTTGTGGCGGATTTCGACCTGGTGTCCGAGGAGCCGCTGGCTTACAACATCGTGGGCGACGACGACTTCGGCCGGCTGATCGGGCGGCAGGGCGAGACGCTGCGGGCGTTCGGGTACCTGGTGAACCTGATGCTGGGGCGGCGGATGGGCCGGCCGTGCCGGGTGATCGTGGACGTGAACGGGTACCGGCAGCGGCGGGCGGATCAACTGGCGGAACTGGCGGAAACCCTGGCGGACGAAGTCCGGGCCACGCAGGAGCCGATCACGCTGGAAGCCATGCCGGCCAATGAGCGGCGGTTGGTGCACGTGGCGCTGGCGGACGATGAGGATGTGCGCACCTACAGCATCGGCGAGGGTGACGAGCGCCGCGTCGTCATCAGCCCCAGGGCCTGACCGCCAGGGGCGCATGACCGTCGAGGCCGAGCGGCCGGTGTACCTGCTGCTCGGCAACGTGACGACGGACCTGACGCCGGACGGTTCGACGTTTGGCGGGACGGCGTATTACAGCGGACGGGCGGCCGCGGCGCTGGGGTATCGGGTGGTGGTGGCCACGCGTCTGCCGCGCGGAGATGCGTGGCGGCTGGCGGCCGCGGCGCCGGAAATCGAGTGGCGCGCGGGGGCGGCGGATGCGTCAGCGACGTTTTCAAACATCTACTTGCCGGAGGGTCGGACGCAGCTGGTGCATGCGCGGGCGCCGCGGCTGGGGGTGGCGGAGGTGGAGGGGCTGGCGCCGGAGGCTGAAATCGTGCACCTGGGGCCGATTCTGCGAGAGACGGGGCCGGCGGTAGTCAAGGCGGTGGCGGGGCGAGACTTTGTAGCGCTGACGGGGCAGGGGTTGCTGCGGCGGGTGGACAAACGGGGGCACGTGCGGGTGGATTTGCCGCGGTCGGCGACGCAGGCGTTTGGGGCGGCCGACGTGAGCGTTCTCAGTACCGAGGACCTGGCGGGTGACGTCGAGACGGCCAAGACGCTGCTGGCGAGATCGCGGGTGGGGGTGTTGACGGACGGCGCCGGGTCGATCGAGGCGCATGAGGGCGGGCGCTGGCTGCGGTTCCCGGTCGTGGAGCGGCCGATGCGAAATCCGACGGGGACGGGGGACGTGTTCGCGGCGGTGTTGTTCAGCGCCTATCGGGCCACCGGCGACCTGCGGGAGTCACTCCGGGTGTCGGTGGAGGCGGCGGCGCGGTGGATCAGCGAGCCCATGCCGGAGCCGTTCCACGTACTGCCGGAGCCCGGAGCCGCGGTTGAATTTTGACGCGCTGACGCTGGCGGCGGTCCGGTCGGAGATCGAGGTCCGGGCGCTGGGCGGGCGCGTGCAGCGGGTGGCGTCGCCGAAGCCCGGGGCGCTGGCACTTGAGATCTACGGGCAGCAGGAACGGCACTCCCTGCTGGTGGACGTGGATGCAGACAGGCCACGGGTACGGTTTGCGCGGCAGTGGCCGGGCGCGGGGACGCAGGCGGCGAACCCGTTGCTGCTGCTGGCCCGGAAATGGGTGCGGGGCGCGCGGCTGGTGGAGATTGCGCAGCCGCCGGCGGAGCGGATCCTGGACCTGATGTTTGAACTGCAGGGGCCGGAGATGGCGGAGGCGGTTCGGACGCGGCTGATCGTGGAGTTCATCGGGCGGCAGACGAATCTGCTGCTGGTGGACGAGGACGGACGGATTCATGAGGCCCTGCGGCGGGTTCGCGGCGGGGAGGGGCGACGGCGGATTCAGCCGGGCGCGCCGTACGAACGGCCGGCGGCGCTGGATCTGCCTGAATTGGCAGGGGTGAACCCGGAGGAATTGCGCCGGAGCAGCGCGCAGGGCGGGGCGGCCTGGCGGGTGTTGGTGCGGGGCGTGCGGGCGGTGAGTCCGACGCTGGCGCGAGAGGCGCTGGCGCGCACCGGGTATGCGGCAGGGGTGTCCGCCGGCGAAGTGAGCGATTGGGCGCCGGTGTTGCAGGGGCTGAGAACGATCCTGGCGGATGCGGCGCGGGGGGAGTGGCGGCCGTCGCTGGTTCCGGGTGAAGGCGGATGGCGGGCGTTCGCACCGTATGCGTTGACGCAGTTCGAGGAGCCGTGCGTGGCGATGGGGTCGATGAGCGAGGCGCTGGAGGCGTTTGACGCGGCGACTGCGACGCCAGCACCAGCCAGGGACGCGCGTGAGGAACGGTTGGAGCAGGTGATTGCGTCGGCCATGGAGCGAGCGACCAGGCGGCTGGCGGCCCTGAAGGCCGAGCTGGAGAGCAGCGCGGCGGCCGACGAGTTGCAGGCGGCGGGAGAGGCGTTGCTGGCGTTCGGACACGGATTGCCGGCGGGGACGCGGGACTTTGAGCACGAGGGCCGGACGATCGAGCTGGATCCGCGGCGGTCAGTGGTAGAGAACGCGCAGCGGTACTTCACGCAGGCCAAGGACCGGCGGACGGCGGCGCGGGAGACTCCGGCTCGGATGCGGCGAACAGAGTTGGAACTGGGGTTTCTGCGGCAGGCGGCGCACGACCTGGCGCGGGCGGAGTCGCCCGGGGTTCGGCAGGCGCTGGAGACGACGCTAGCGGAGGCGGGGTACGGCATATCGAAGGCCAGGCGGCGGGCGGCGCCAACGGCGGCCGGGTGGACGTTAGGGGCGTACCAGGTGCGGGCGGGTCGGACGGCGGCGGAGAATCACCGGCTGACGTTTCATGAGTCGGCACCGGACGACCTCTGGCTGCACGCGCGCGGGGTGCCCGGGGCGCACGTATTGCTGCGGAGTCCCGCGGGCGAAGCGCCGGACCCGGTGATCGAGCAGGCGGCGTCGATTGCGGCGCATCTGAGCGCCGCGCGGGACGACGCGACGGTTGAAGTGGATGTGACGCAGCGGCGGCGGGTGCGGCCGATTCGCGGGGCGGGGCCCGGTCAGGTGACGTATCGGGGGGAGCGGACGCTGCGGGTTGCGCCGAGAGTACCGGGGGAGGTTGGCGCGGAGCGGATAGCCTGACGTATGGGTCACAGAAGGTTGGTTGCGGTGGCCGTGGTGGTGGCGGCCGTGGTGCTGGTCGGGTGCGGTAGCGAGACGGCACCTGGCCACTCCCTAGGTACCGTGCCTGACTCGACGCCGGAGGCGGTGGCGACCGTTGCGCCCGGTTCGCCGGCAGTCAGCGCAGCCACGGCGTTTCTCGAGTCGCTGAGCAGCGAACAGCGGGTGACGGCGGTGCTGGAGTTGGGAGATTCGCGTCGGTCGAACTGGTCCAATCTGCCGCCGGGTTCGGTGCGATTTGAGCGGAACGGAGTGCGGATTGGCGACCTGGACCTGGAGCAGACGGACGCGTTGCACCACTTCCTGGCGGTGGCCATGAGCCCGGCGGGATACGAGGTGGTGACGGGGATCGTGCGGGCGGAGGACGCCCTGGCGGAGTCGCGCGGCGGGGACCGCTCGCGGTTCAGCGCCGAGAACTACTGGCTGGCGTTTTTTGGCGAGCCGTCGGATCTGATGCCGTGGGGCTGGCAGTTCGGGGGACATCACCTGGCGGTGAACGTGACGGTGGCGGACGGTCGGAGTTACCTGTCGCCGACCTTCCTGGGGATAGAGCCGGCGACGTTTGTGCATGGCAATGCGACGGTGGCGCCGCTTGATTCGTTCGCGAGCGCCGGACGCGCGGTGATCGACGCGCTGGATGCGGACGCCCGTGCGACGGCCACGCTAGCGAGCCGGCCGAACGGCGTGCAGACGGGGGCGGGACGCGACGGCATAGTTCCCGAGATTCAAGGCGCCGCCGCCGGGGACTGGAGCCCGGACCAGCAGCAGGTGCTGCTGGACGCCATTGGGCTGTGGGTGGGTGTGCTGGATGCGGCGAGCGCGCAGGCCCGGATGGATGAGATTCGGGACGAACTGGACGACCTGCACTTTGCCTGGCATGGCGAGGCGGACGGCGGGCCGATCTATTTCCGGATGCAGGGACCCTCGCTGATCATTGAGTTTTCGACCGAGGGGCGACTGGGCGGCGGGGGAGCCCACTACCACTCCGTTTATCGGGATCCAAGTAACGATTACGGTCGGGCCGCGGTTGCAGCGACCTAACTGAAACGCCTATGCGCCGCGGGGTCGGCGCTGGCAGAACGAGCAGTAGTGGGTGCTGCGCTGGCCGACGACGATGCGGCGGATGGGGCGGGCGCAGCGGGGGCAGGGTAGGCCGGTGCGGCGGAAGACCTGGAGATGGTCCTGGTGGCCACCGGGGGTGCCGCGGCTGGTTTCGAAGGTGCTGAACGAGGTTCCGTGGTTGGCGATGCCTGACTCGAGCGCGTTGACGATGCCCGCGGCGAGGGCCTTGAGTTTGGGGATGGAAACCCTGTCGACGGGAGCCTCGGGGTGGATGCGGGCGCTGAAGAGAGCCTCGTCGGCATAGATGTTGCCGACGCCGGCGACGGTGCGCTGGTCAAGCAGGGCGGACTTGACGGCCACGGTGCGGTCGCGGAAAGCCTCGCGGAGGGTGCGCCACTCGAAGTCGTCGCCCAGGGGTTCGGGTCCGAGGTTTCCAATGACGGTGGGCAGGTCGGCTTCGTCCAACGCCCAGGCGCGGCCGAAGCGGCGAACGTCGACGAAGTGGAGGCCGGGGCCGCGGTCGAAGGCCAGGACCAGGCGAGTGTGCGGCTGAATTGCGTCGGCGGGGCGGAGGTGGACGCGGCCGCTCATCATGAGGTGCAAGACGAGGATCCGGTCGGTGAAGCGCAGCAGGAGGTACTTGCCGCGGCGGTCGACACCCTCGACGCGCTGGCCGATGAGTCGGAATTCGAACTCCTGGAGCGGCAGGTCGAGGGTGAGTTTGGGGTCCAGGACTGTCGCACGCCGGACGTTTCGTCCTACGATGTAGGAGACCAGCTCGCGGCGGATCGTTTCAACTTCCGGCAACTCAGGCATAACCGCGAGACTAGGGAATTGGCGCGTGCGTCGCGCCTCACAGCATGCAGATCGAAACCGACCCGTCAAGCGCCCCGGCCGATAGCCTCCCGCCCGCCGAAACCGGCGGGCGGGGACCCGCGGTCGTAGACAAGCGCGTCTTCTGGTTGCAGGTGGCGTCGCTGGTCGTGGTGACCGGCGTCAGCCTGGCGGCAATCCCGTACGCGGAAGAGATTCGGCAGAACGCCGGACCGGCATACCTGGCGCTGTTCCTGGTGTCGGTGCAGTCGGGCGCGTTGTTCATGCTGCCCGGGTTCGGGTGGGCGTCCATCGCGGTGTTCGCCGTGGCGTTCGACAACGTGTGGGGGCCGGTGCTGGTGGGGACCACGGGCCAGGTGGCGGGCGAAATGGTGTCGTACCTGCTGGGCGTGACCGGTTCGAAGTGGATCCAGCGACGGAAGTCCTACCAGCGGGTGGAAGCCTGGATCAAGCGATGGGGGCTGCTGGTGATCTTTGCCATTGCGGCCCTGCCGAACCCGTTCTTCGACCTGGCGGGGACGATAGCGGGCGCTGCGCGGCTGGGGTGGTGGAAATTCTTCGTGGCCTCGTGGGCGGGCAGGCTGATCAAGAACATTGGCTTCGCGGCGGTTGGGGTGCAGGGCGCGGACTTCATTCGGCAGTTCTTCTAGGGGCCCGGCGCCTAGCGGCGACACCGTGGCTCGCCTGGCGAACGGTCTGACTCAGGCGCGTTCCGGGGGCCGCCTCACGACCCACATGCGGCATTCGGCGCTGAACTTGCGGATTGCCTCGGACTCCTCGGCCAGCTCGGAACGCAGCCTGTCCTCGACGAGGATGAAGCCGGCGTTGGCTATGAGCCTGGCGACTTCGGTTCGCGCCGGGATGTGGATGTAGGTCAGGACGCCGGAATCGGGGATTATCCGGTCGCCGAACTCGAGAAGGCGGGCGTCCTGCTCGCCGCGATCCCAGCGAGCCCTTTCCTCGCGCCAGAACTCCAGGAAACGGGGTGACGCGCGGTCGTGGGTGGTGAAGATGAAGTGAGCGCCGGGTCGCAGCACGCGACGGATCTCGCGCAGCGCTTGCAGCCGGCGGGCGCGGCCGGGGATGCACATGAATCCCTGGGCGGAGAACAGGGCGCCGTCAAAGCTTGCGTCGTCGTAGGGCATGGCAGCGGCATCGCCGACGTCGAATTGGATGGGCTGGTCGCGTTCCGTGGCAGTGCGCCGGGCGGCAGCGATCATGCTGGCTGACAGGTCGTAGCCGGTCACGCGGCGGTAGCCGATCTCGTACATGCCGAACGTGGTGCGTCCGGCGCCGCAGCCGATGTCGAGGATCGCCCCGTCGGGCGGCAGGTATCGGTCGATCAACAGCCGCTCGGACTCCCAGAGTCCAACGGCGGTTACGGCGTCGACGTATTCACAGACGTGGTCAGGGTCCTCCCACGATTCGCGGGCGTACGAGTCGTCGACAGCCTGGTCGTTCATTGGTGTGCGGGATGTAGGAAGACGCCGACGATACTCGCCTTCCTGCTTGCCGGTGATGCGGCGATAGAATCGCGGCGAGATGGAGGAGTATTTCCGGCAGATAGCCGCGCGGACCGGCGAGGGTGAGCGGGTGGCCTCGGCGGTGGTGGTGTCGAGCCGTGGGTCGACTCCGCAGGATATCGGCGCGCGCATGCTGTTCTTCAGGGACGGGTCCACCTGGGGGACGGTGGGGGGCGGCTGCGTGGAGGCGGACGTGCGGGCGGAAGCGATCCGGGTGCTGGCGGACGGGCGGTCGCGGGCGCTGGAGATCGACCTGATCGACGACATCAAGGGCGAGGGCGACGTGTGCGGCGGCACGCTGGAAGTGCTGCTGGAGTCCTGGAGCGACGCTCCCCTGATCAGCCCGTGATCGACCGCGCCGCCGCGGTGGCGGCGGCCCAGGAGGCGCTGGCGCGGCGGGCGGCCATCGTGTTCGTGCACCTGGTGGGTGCGCGAGGTATCGAGGCTGGCGCGATTGGTATTCGGGCGATTTACGAGTCAGGTCACGGGCTTTCGCACGCCGTGGCGACGCCGGGGATCGACGAGGCACTGGCGCGGTTGGCAGGGGAGACGCTGGCCTCGGGGCATCCGCGGGCGGTGAACTTGGACGCGGAGGGCCAGCCGGTGTCGCGTCGAGCGCGGGTGTACGCGCGGTTCCTGCTGGACCCGATCATGGCGACGCCGCGGCTTCTGATCGTGGGGGCGGGGCACATCGCGGTGCCGCTGGCGCAACTGGCCTCGGTGTTGGAGTTCGAGACGATCGTGGTGGACGAACGCACGGACTTCGCCAACCGCGAGCGGTTTCCGACGGCGGACGAGGTTCACGCGCGGCCGTTCGAGGAATTCCTGGACGAGTTCGAGGTCGACGAGCGCACGCATGTGGTGCTGGTGACGCGGGCGCATCGATTCGACGAGCTGGCGCTGCGGCGGCTGCTGGGGTCGCCCGCGCCGTATATCGGGATGATCGGGAGCCGGCGGCGGGTGCACATTGTCTACGGAACGCTGCTGGCGGAGGGGTATGGGCCGGAGCAGTTCGAAAAGGTCTATGCGCCGATCGGGCTGGACATCGGGGCGCGGACGCCGGCGGAGATCGCGATAGCGATCGCGGCGGAGATTGTGGACCTGCGGAGGCACGGGCAGGGGCGGCGACTGTCCCTGAACGAGTTCAGGCCCGGGGCTGGAGACGGCCGGTAGCAGTACGCCTCACATTAGAGTCAGGTCAGTCATCTGAGGATCCTCGGCGACATCGGTTGGACTAGGTTTCGCGGTGGGTGACCAGGTTGAGGTCGATGGCTCGGACGACGGCGGCGGTGCGGTTGGTGACGCCGAGCTTGGCGATGACGTTGGCGACGTGGATTTTGACGGTGCGTTCGGAGATCACCAGTTCCTCGGCAATGTCGCGGTTGCGGGCGCCGCGGGCCATGATCTGAAGGACTTCGAGCTCGCGGGGGGTGAGAGCTTCGACAGGGGGCGTGTCGTCGGCGTCCTCGGGTCCGAGGCGGTCGAGGAGACGTTCGACGACCACTGGTTGCAGCAGCGAGCCGCCGGCGTGGACGCGGCGGATGGCGCGGACGAGGTCCTTCGGACGGACGTCCTTGAGGAGGTAGCCGCGGGCGCCGGCGCGGATGGCTTCGTAGATGGCGTCGTCGTCGTCGTAGGTGGTGAGGACGATGGCGCGCAGATCGGGATTGGCCTGGCGGAGGCGGCGGATGGCTTCGGCGCCGCCCATTTGGGGCATGCGGAGGTCCATGAGGGCGACATCGGGGTTGGTCTGGGCGGCCCGCTCGAGCGCTTCGACGCCGTTGGAGGCCTGGGCGACGACCTGGATGTCGGCTTCCGCGTTGACGATGGCACCGAAGCCTTCGCGGACGATCGGATGGTCGTCGGCGATGAGGACGCGGATCATCGGTCGTCGGAGTCCGGTTGAAGCGGGATGTGGGCCTGCACGCGGGTGCCTTCGCCGGGTTGGCTTTCGATGCTGAGTGTGCCGCCCAGGCGCGCGGCGCGCTCGCGCATGCCGAGCAGGCCGTAGCCAGAATCGTTGGTGTCGGCGGGGTCGATGCCGGCGCCGTCGTCTTCGACAACCAACCGAACGGCGTTGGGGGTGACCTGGAGGCTGGTGAGCACGTGGTGGGGCGAGGCGTGGCGGAGGGCGTTGGCGAGAGCCTCTTCACCGATGCGCAGCAGCTCGTTGGCGATGGGGGGGGGGACCCCGGCGGCGTCGCCCTGGAGGCTGAAGCGCGCGGCGGCCTGCCCGGAGGCGTCGGCGCGGTCGACGACGGCGGCGAGGGCGTCGCTGAGGTCCTGACCATCGAGGGCTGAGGCGCGGAGGCCCTGGACGGAGAGGCGGGCTTCGCGGAGGCCGACGCGGGCCAGGTCGAGCGCGCGGGCGCGGTGGTCGGACGCGGCGGTGGCATCCCCGGCGACGTGCTCCAGGGCTTCGAGGTGGACGATGACGCCGGTAAGGCTCTGAGCGACGGTGTCGTGGATGTCGCGGGCGAGGCGCATGCGTTCATCAAGGGCGGCGCGGGCCTGGCCCTGGCGGTAGAGCAGGGCGTTTTCGAGAGCGATGCCGATCTGGGCGGCGACGGTGAGAAGGAAGTTGGAGAGTTCGTCGCCGTCGTGGGCGGCGGTGCGGACGAGGAGGGCGCCCTGTTCGTCGGCCACGGTTAGCGGCAGGGAATGGACCCAGTCACCGGCGGGCGCGGGGCGGCTGTGGAGGCCGCCGGTGGATTCGAGGCGGTCCGTTGGGGCGGCGTCGGCCCAGCCGGGTGGGGGCGTGGCGGCGAGGCCGAATTGCTCGGCCTGGGTGGGCGAAAGGCGGACCCAGGCGGCCTGGATGCGGGGGTGGCGAGGCAGCTCGGCGGCGCTGACCCGGAGGATTTCGCGGGCGTCGAGGGTCTGGGTGATAGAGCGGGCGACGCGGACGACGATTTCAAGCTCGCGGGTGCGGTCGGCGACGCGCTGCTCGAGGGAGCCGTAGAGGGACTGGAGCTGGCGGGCCATGGATTCGA
>JAPOXI010000104.1 GCA_026707185.1 Chloroflexota bacterium | reverse complement strand
CGACCCAGCCAGTGCGGAGCGCGGACGACCGCGAACCTGGCCTCCGCCGGCAGCAGCTCGTCCGGCGGCACGACGGTCCAGGCGCCGGCCCCGGCCTGGCAACTCTCCGAAGCTCCTATGTTCAGCGGAACCAGCATGCCGTCGTCCGACCAGCCGGCGTCGGCCGTGGCGATGGCCAGTCCGGCGTCCCAGGCGGCCACTTCCAGCAGCGGCGGCTCCGGCTGCCGGTCCAGCGCGCGCATGAGCAGGCGCAATTCCTGGTCCAGTTCGCCAGCCGGCTGGTCGGCGCGCGAGGGAATCGCAACCGACCCGCCGGATATCCGGAGGCGACGCCACGTAAGGGAGGCGGTCAGAGCAATCGAAGCTGAGTTGCCATGCGGCGAGAGTAGCTACCGCTGCACGAAGCGTCGGCCATTCGTGGCAATGCAGAGATTCAATACGCCTTGTCTATATCCTAAGAACAATGCGACAATCTAATTGGTAATGAGACGGAGCCTGGCCCATGATCGAGTCACGCATCACCTCAAAGGGTCAGACCACCATCCCGAAGGCCGTGCGCCAGGCGTTGGCGGTCCAGCCCGGTGACCGTCTGCGGTACACGATCTTGGACGGCGAGGTGCGCATTCGTACCGTTCGCCCGCTGCAGCAGCTCTACGGCGTGCTGAAATACGAGGGGCCGACTGTGTCGCTTGACGACATGGACCGAGCCATCGCCGAGGGAGCTTCGGGCGATTGATCGCCATCGATACGAACGTGCTCGTGCGATACCTCGTGCGGGACGACGCTCGGCAAGCTGAAGCCGCCCGTGAGTTGCTGGATGGCCTAAGCGTCGAACGCCCTGCATTCATCTGCCGGGAAGTCATGATCGAGACTGTCTGGGTCCTGGAACGCTCCTATCGGTTCGCGCGCGCGCAGATCGCAGGCGTCCTGGCGGATCTCGTCGTGGCCGAGACCCTCGTGGTGGAAGCCGCCGATGCAGTGTCGCGCTCAGCCGCCCGCTATCGCCAGAGCAACACAGGCTTCGCCGATCTGATGATCGCCGAGGCGGCGGACCGCGTTGAGGCCTGGCCGCTATTCACGTTTGACCGCCGGCTGGCCCGCGAGGAGGGCGTCGTCCTCGTCCAACCCTAAGCGTCGCCGAGAGCCCGAACCGATCGGCTCGATCCCACGCGTCCGCTAGCAGCCGAGGCCTGAAAATCCTTGACTCGCGTAGCATGCCCGCGGCGCACTTGCGCCAATTGCACATGCCTGGGGCCGCGCGAACCTCGCCGGCCGTGGCGGACGGGCCGGTGACACCGCGATGCAACTGATCGACCAGCGACTGGCCTACTCGGCGACCGACCTGGTGGGCTTCCTGGAGTGCCGGCACCTGGCCAACCTGGAACGTGCCGCGACGCTGGTCCCGGATGTCCGGCGTCCGGTGCGCAACGACCCCGTGCTGGACCGCATGGCACGACGCGGGCAGGAGTACGAGGCGCGCTACCTGGAAGAGTTGCGCGCCAGGGGTCGCGAAATCGCCGAAATCCGGCCGCCGGACACGGTGTCCCCGACCCGCCTGATCAGGCCGGAACACGAAGCCACGCTGCAGGCCATGCGACGAGGCGCGGAGGTGATCTACCAGGGCGTCTTGCTGGACGAACGACGGCTGGGGTATGCGGACTTTCTACAGCGAGTAGACGCGCCCAGTGAGCTGGGACCGTGGAGCTACGAAGTCGTGGATACCAAGCTGGCCCGCCAACCGTCGGCTCCCGCCGTGCTGCAAATCTGCATGTACTCGGACTTGCTGGGCGCCATGCAGGGGCAATTGCCGGAACGGATGCACCTGGTGCTGGGCGGCGTCCAGCGCGAGACGGTGAGCTTGCGGGTGGCCGACTACGCCGCCTACTACCGTTTGGTGGCGAGCGAGTTCGAGGAGCTGCTGGACAGCCCGGAGGACGTTTATCCGGTGCAGACGAAACCCGAGCCGGTGGGGCACTGCGATTTCTGCAGCTGGACGCTGGAGTGCCGCGCCCAGTGGCGGCGGGAAGACGACCTGGCGCTGGTGGCGGGTCTCACGTCCCGCCAGCGCCGCGCGCTGCACGCGATCGACATCATCACTCGGGGCGGGCTGGCTAACCCATCCCCGCCGCTGCCGGAGCGGATGGAGGGCGTCAGCCCCGAGGCGCTGGCGCGGGTGCAGGCGCAGGCCGCCATCCAGGTGCGCGGCGATGGCCGCGTGATCTCGGAGCGCATTCCGCCCGAGCGCGACCGCGAAAAGGCCCTCGTGCCGGACCGCGGGCTCTGGGCGCTGCCGGAACCCTCGCCGGGCGACCTGTTCCTGGACCTGGAAGGCGACCCCTTCTACGGCTCCGACGAGGTCGATGGCATCGACTACCTGTTCGGGGCGATTGAGCCGGGCCTGCCCGACGCGGCGGGCGAGCCCACGTTTCACGCGTTCTGGTCGATCGAAGACGGCGACGTGACGACGGCGGCCGAGCGCCAAGCCTTCGAGGACTGTATCGACCTGATCATGGACCGCTGGCACGCCCACCCGGGCATGCACGTCTACCACTACGCGCCCTACGAGACGAGCGCCATGAAGCGGCTCGCCGGGCGATATGCCACGCGCGAGACGGAGGTGGACCAGTTGCTGCGCGGGCAGGTGTTCGTGGACTTGTATCGCGTGGTGCGACAGGGCATCCGGGCGTCGGTGGAGAGCTACTCGATCAAGCGGCTGGAGCCGCTCTACGGCTTCAAGCGGGAAATCGACCTGCGCGACGCCGGCGAGAGCATCGTCGAGTTCGAGCACTGGCTGGAGCCCGGGCCGGACACCGACCGTGACGCCCTGCTCGACCAGATCAAGGCCTACAACCGCGACGACTGCGTCTCCACCTGGCACCTGCGCGAATGGCTGGAGGAGCAGCGGGCGGCGCTGGTGAGCGAACTGGGCGCCGAGGCTCTGCCGCGGCCAACAGTCATCGAACCCGAAGAGACGGAGGACTCGGAAGAGCAGCAAGAAATCAAGGAGCTCGTAGACCGGCTGACCGACGACCTGGAGAAGGACCTCACCGACGGCACGCTGCTCGAGGACCCAACCCAGCGCGGACGCTGGCTGCTGGCGCAACTCGTCGACTGGCACCGCCGCGAGCACAAGGCCGTGTGGTGGCGCTACTTCCACTTGAAGGACGAGCTAACGGAGGACGAACGCGCGGAAGAATCCGATGTGCTCGGACGACTCACGTTCCTTGACGCACGGCCCGACCCCAACCCCCGCGCCCGGTCCACGATCTATCGCTTCCGCTTTGCTGAACAGGATCACAAGCTCTCGGTCGGCGACTCGGTTCGGACGCAGGTCGGCAAAGACGCAGGACGCATAGTGCGCTTGGACGACGAAGCCTGCGAAGTCGAGTTGCGGCTCGGATCGCGGCGGCCGCCGCCGCAGCCGACATCGCTAATCCAGTTCAACTACGTCAACCCGAAACCAAAGCCGAGCAGCCTCAAGTGGCTAACGCAGTGGGTTGTCGAAAACGGTATCGACGCCGAAGGCCCGAACCAGGCGGCACGTGATCTACTGATGCGCCGGCCGCCGAGTGTTGGCCAGGGCGAAGGCGCACCGCTGGCGGGCGAGCACGAGGACGCGCAGGCCGCGGCCCGCAGGCTCGTGCAAGGGCTCGAAGAGAGCTACCTCGCCGTCCAGGGACCGCCCGGATCTGGCAAGAGCACGGTGGGCGCTGAGATGATCGTGGACCTGGTGGAGGCCGGAAAGCGCGTCGGCGTCACGGCCAACAGTCACAAAGTGATCGGCGAGCTCCTGGAAAAGACCGCGCGGGTCGCCGAAGCGCGGGGAGTCGATGTCAGCATCGGCCAGCGCACCAACGACGAGCCCGCCTCCGAAAGCTTCCAGCACCTGGAGAGCACCGACGACGCCTGCGACGGCCTGGCCGCTGGTTTCCTGGATGTCGTTGGCGGGACAACCTGGCTCTGGTCGAGCGAAAAGGCGCTGGGCGCGGTGGACGTGCTCTGCATCGACGAGGCTGGCCAAATGTCGCTGGCCGACGCCCTGGCCGCCGCGCCCTGCGCCGCCAACCTGCTACTCCTGGGCGACCCGCAGCAATTGGACCAGCCGCTACAAGGCGTGCACCCGCCAGGCGCGGACCGATCGGTGTTGGCGCACTTGCTCGACGGCGCCCGGGTCATGCCGAAGGACCTCGGCTTGTTCCTGGACGGCACCTGGCGGCTGCACCCGAGCATTTGCGCATTTACCTCGGAAGTCTTCTACGAGGACAGCCTGCGCTCGCATCCGGGGCGAGAAAACCTGGACCTGGACGGCGCGCTGCCGTTTGATGGAACGGGGCTGCGCTTCGTGTCGGTGCCGCACGAGCGTCGGGTCAGCGACTCGGAGGAAGAAGCCAAGGCCATCGCCGAGCAGGTCGATCACCTGCTCCGATCGAATCCGTCCTGGGCCGATGCCGATGGCGCGGCTCACTCGCTGACCGACCAGGACGTGCTCATCATCACGCCCTACAACCGGCAGATCCGGGAACTTGGCTCACGGCCCGAACTCAAGAGATTTCGCATCGGCACCGTCGACAAGTTTCAGGGCCAGGAAGCGCCCATCTCCATCTACTCCATGGCGACAAGTTCCGCCGACGACGCCCCCCGCGGCATGGAGTTCCTCTACAGCCTCAACCGCCTCAACGTCGCCACCAGCCGGGCCAAATGCTTGGCCGTGGTGGTGGCCAGCCCCGGCCTCCTGGCCGTCCGCTGCCGCACTCCCCGCCAAATGCACCTGGCCAACGCCCTCGCGCGGCTGTGGGAAATGGCGGAGGACTGCACAGCGTGAGCGAAGCGTCCGCGCCTGGCGAGACTCTCAAGGCCACCGAGGCGTGGTTTCGCCGGCAGGGCGTGCCCCACCTCATCGAGGACTACAGCACCCGGCGAGACATCCTGACCCGCACCCTGCCGTTTCTCATAACCGTTCTGGCGATCCAGATACTGCTGATTCCCCGCGTGGATTGGCCGTGGTGGGTCAGCGTTCTCTCAGTCGCTGGCGCGGTGGCGGCCTTGGCTGCGGCCTGGGTGGGCACTAACGCCCTGCGCCGTCGGAAGCTTCTTGCGCTGCCGAAGAAGGCCGGAGCAGTGGAGGTGCTCGTGTTCCTGCTTACGGCGCCGACGCTCACCGCCTTCATTTTGGGTGAATGGGAGACCGCGGCGGTCGAAGTCCTTTTGAACGCCCTTCTTTTGCTGGGCGCCTACCTGACCGTGAGCTTCGCGCTGATACCCATTCTGCGCTGGGGTGGGCGACGGCTCATTCGCGATGCGCTGGACGTCTTGGGTCTCTTCGCGCGGGCGCTGCCGCTGCTGCTCATTTTCGTCACATTCATGTTCATTACCGCCGAGGTATGGCAAATGGCCGGCACGATCGAACTCGCGCGACTTCTCGCGGTGATCGGACTCTTTGCGCTGGTGGCGGCGGCGTTCCTGATCTCTCGACTGCCGGCCGAGCTCAGTGATCTTGCGGCCTTCCAAAGCTCCGATCGGGTGATGGAACTTGCGCAGGGGACTCCGGCAGCCAGCCTCGGCGTCGCGTCCGACTCGCTGAGAATGGACGCGTCGCTCAGACCCGCGCAGTGGACGAACATCGGTCTCGTCGTCGTCGTCGCGCTGGCGCTCCGGGTCCTGTTTGTCGGCGCGCTGGTGGGCGTGTTCTTTCTCGTCTTCGGGGCGATCGCCATGGACCGGAATACGGTTGCATCATGGACGCAGAGCGATCCGCGGATCCTGCTGGACCTTTCCTGGTCGGAAACGGCGCTGACCGTGGAGCTGCTGCAGGTGTCCGCGTTCATGGCGGCCTTCTCGGGCTTTTACTTCGCGATCAGGGTTCTCACAGACCACGAGTACCGCGACGAGTTTTTTGAGGAAGTGGTGGGCGACGTGCGGCAAGCCTTGGCGGTGCGGGCGGTCTACCTCGGCGCGCTGCCTCAACGGAAGGAAGGCGGGGACTAACGCCCGGTCTTCGCCGATCCGGTGCACGTCTCTTCACGCCCTCGCTCCGTCGCGACGGCGACGCCCCGTGGCAGACTGCCCACACCGAGTCCCCGGGGAATACGGGTATGTCCGCCAGCGCCGATTTGAAAGAGCGCATCGCCGCCGTGGTTGAGTCGCACCGCGACGACATCGTCGAAGTCGGCGAAACCATCATGCGCAACCCTGAACTGGGCTTTAAGGAGTTCGAGACCGCGGCGTTGGTCCAGCAGAAGTTCGACGAGTTGGAACTGGACTACCGGGCGGGACTGGCGCGAACCGGAGTCAAGGCCCGTATCGACACGGGGCGGCCGGGTCCCACATTGGCGCTGATCGGCGAACTGGACGCGCTGGTGGTGGCCGGCCATCCGATGGAGAACCCGGTAACCCACGCCGCCCACGCCTGCGGCCACAACGCGCAGATCGCCGGCCTGATGGGCGCGGCGGCCGCGCTGAGCGACCCCACCATCCTGCGGGACCTCTGCGGCTCCATCGTGCTCTTTGCCGTTCCCGCCGAGGAGTACGTGGAGGTCGAATACCGCCACGGCCTGGTGCAAGAGGGCGAGCTGGAGTTCCTGGGCGGCAAGCCGGAACTGATCGCGCGCGGCGAGTTTGACGACGTGGACCTGGCGATGATGATCCACACCCACTCGCGGCCTGACGAGAACGGCATGGCCTCCGTCACCGCCTCCAACAACGGCTGCGTGGTCAAGCAGATCCGCTACATCGGCAAGGCCGCGCACGCCGGCGGGGCGCCCCATATGGGTGTCAACGCGCTTTACGCCGCCCACATCGGGCTGGCGGCCATCAACGCCGTGCGCGAGACCTTCCGCGACGACGACGCGATCCGCGTGCACCCCATCATCACCCGCGGCGGCGACCTGGTGAACGTGATCCCGTCGGACGTGACGCTGGAAACCTACGTGCGCGGCAAGACCACGGATGCCATCGACATAGCCGCCGCCAAGGTGGACCGCGCGCTCAAGGCCGGCGCCCTGGCGCTGGGCGCCGAGGTCGAAATCATCACGCTGCCCGGCTACCTGCCGCTAGTCAACGACCAGGATCTCGCCGAACTCTTCCTGGCCAATCAGCGCGTCGTGCATGGCGAGCCCCAGGCGCGGCGGCAGGGGCATCGCACCGGATCCACCGACATGGGCGACGTTTCCCACATCATGCCGGCGTTGCATCCCTCCATGGCTGGCGCCGTGGGCAGCAACCACGCGGTGGATTGGTTGATCGACGACCCCCAAATGGCCTACCTGGAACCGGCCAGGGCCCTGGCCTGGATGGCCGCCGACCTGCTGGGCAACGGAGCGCAAGAAGCGCGGCGCGTCCTGGACAACTTCCAACCTCGCATGAGCAAGGACGAGTACCTCACCTACCAGCGGGGCCTCAGCCAGGTTGAGCGTTGGTCCGGCGCGGACGACTAGGCGAGGTCGGCTTGGCTCGACCGCCGATTGCAATGTGTACAGGTCGCTGACGAGCCGGCGGGCTTGGCTCGGCGGCAATGTCGCTAACCGTCCCGATGCAAGCGTCGCAGAGAGTGACACGGCCGTCGGTGGGCGCACCGGTCAGCCGCCAAAGCCGCAGCAGCGACGCGCCCAGTGACTCCGCGCAGTCCCCAAGGCATCGGGATGCTTGACCATTGAGCAGGGCACTCTGGCTGTCGCTCGCGGCGGCGGCGATCTGGCTGTGGGCAAGCCTGGTTCCCCAGGTCACGTACGCAACGGCCTCGAGCGGCGAGCCGGCAGGCGACGTGCTGGTCGTCTGGCCTGGGTGGGCCGTGCAGCAGGATCTTGGCCCGCTGAGCGGAACCATCGGCCGGTTTCAGATCTGGGTCTCGTCAGCGCCCGATGCAGGCGAGATCACGCTGCAGGCCTCGCTCGTGGATGCGTCCACCAACGAAATATTGCGGCAGGCGACGATCAACGCAACGCCGTCGTACGTCCCGGTTGCGCGAAGCCTGGCATTTCCCACCTACGACGTCGACGACGGGCAGTTGGTCGTACGCGCCCGCAGCCACGATTCCCAGACGCCGGCATTCCCGACCTATGACCTGCACGAAGGGCAGCGGCTCCTCTTGCAGCTTCAGGTGGCGGACTTCGAACGGCGTCAGGTCGTCTTTGGACTAGCGCCCGCGCAGTCGGATTACGCGAACCTGGCGCTGAACGGCGTCCCCGACGCCGCCAGCGGGCCGTTGGCATTCTCCAACGCGTTGACCGGCAGCGGCCTGCGAGCGGCGCTGGACGGCAAGCCAGACGCGCGCAGCCGACTGATCTTGGCGCTGGCTCTGACCGGACTGTTGGCGATAGGGCATCCGCTCGTGGCGGGGTGGGACCGCCTGCGGCGCGCGGCCGCCCGCATCAATCGTGCGTCGCGGCAGGCCAC
Organism: Chloroflexota bacterium; assembly: GCA_026707185.1. Next base: position 29,474 of record JAPOXI010000104.1, on the reverse strand, counting down.
GACTCTCGTGCGCCGTCGCGCCAGACCAAAACGCCAACGTAATGCCAGCGGTGCGGCTAAGGTCCTGAGCCGCGCCCTCGCCGTGCCCTGGTATCCCTGGCCGGCGGCATTGATTCCAATCCTGCACTTTCTTGCCATCAATCCGCTGCATTTCGGCCTCGCCGAAGCCCTGGTGCCCGCCGCCGGCGTCTTGCTGCTTGTCACGGCTTCCATGGCCAGCCTCGGCTTGCTGGTACGACGGTGGCACGGAGCGGCCACGGCCGTAGCGGGTGTCACAGCCGTCGTCTTTGGCTACGGGCACGTCGAGCAGGCCCTGGACGGCCGACTCGACGATCAGACGCTGTTTCCCGTCGCCGCCGTGCTCGCCGCCGCCCTCTTCGCGATTACGCTTCGAAGCCACCGCTCGCTAGCTCGCTGGACACCCTTTCTCAACCTGACGGCAGGCGTACTTCTGCTGATTCAGATCGTCAGTCTGGCGGCGGCGGCGCCGGGACCAACCGCACGAGCGCCGCAGCCACTTACCCGGACACTGCAGGTAGCTAGCGACAATCATCCTGATATCTACCACATTATTCTCGACGCCTACGCGCGGGATGACGCGCTCAGCGAGTACGACAATTCCAGCTTTCTCAATGCGCTTGAAGAGCGTGGTTTCTACGTTGCCAAAGAAGCAACGAGCAACTACGAGACTACTCGTGCTTCGCTGCCTTCTAGCCTAAACCTCGCCTATTTGCACGACATCAAGCCACAACCGCCTCAAAACAGTAGCGATTCTCGAGCCCTCGTGCAAAGCAACGCGCTCGCAGCCACACTCAAGAATCTTGGCTACACCTACGTACATCTTGAGTCTGGCAATGTCATAACTGATCGGGCACCGCAAGCGGACATATCTGTGACCTTCACGCCCGCCGGCACCATGGTATCTGACGTCCAGGCCGAGACGAGCTACGCCTCGACGGCGCACCGCTCGCCGGCCGCCTGGATCCGAGAGAACGGCTTTCTCCGCGCACTGCTAGCGACTACTGCGCTGCGTCAGTTGACTGGACACAGATTTCACCCCGCCGACGACAGCCCCTACGATTGGTGGTCGCCCGAACGCGCTCTGCGAATGTTCGAGTTTATTTCCGAACCGATTCAAACACCCGGTCCCAAGTACACATTTGTCCACATCCTGAAGCCGCACGAGCCAATGACATTTGATCGCCATGGAAACATGCTGATTAGTGATCGGAGTGAGGACGAGTTCAGCGACTCGCATGACCTGACGGTACCAAATGCCTATGTCGGTCAGTTGATTTACATCAATTCTCTGGTGCTCAAGACAGTCGATAGAATCTTGGATCATTCCGCTGAGAAACCCATCATCGTAATCGCCGCTGATCACGGTCGACGTCCCTATAAGAACCATGTTCTCGCGGCATTTCACTTGCCCCACGGGGGAAATGCTGTGCTGTATCCATCGATTAGCTCAGTCAATCACTTCCGGGCAATTCTGGACTATTACTTTGGGATGAACCTGGGCCTGCTCAGGGATATTACTTTGGATTCGCATTTGTGAGTAGTTGGCGCTCAGTTTGAGATCGCGAATGATCAGGGGGTCGACGCTGCGTCGCGATAGCCCGGCGAATCGGCCTGGCAGCTGCGTGGCGAGCCCTACGAGAGACAGCGGTGCCCGGGCGTCTCCTGGCCGGAATGGCGGAGCCCAGGCTGTGGGTGACCGCCCCACCGTCAGCACCCGCAGGCGGCGCAGGGTGGACATGCGCCGCGCACACTAGTGTCACGAATCCGGCGCCTGCCGCCTACAATGCCGGGCAACGGCTCCCGAGGGTGTTCGCATGCGACGGCTCCTGGCAATTGGACTGCTGCTGATCGTTCTGGCGGCGTGTGGTGAGGCGGAGCCAGCCGCGGAAGCCGCCCCTGAGCCCACGGAGGGTGGTGTGAAACAGTATTCGGCTCATCCCGGCACGGTCATTGAAGCCGGCAAGAGCTACTCGGCCGTCATCAAGACCAACCTGGGCGACATGACCTTCGACCTGCTGGCGGACGAATCGCCGTTGGCGGTCAACAGCTTCGTGTTCCTGGCCCGCGAGGGCTATTTCGACGGCGTCATCTTCCACCGCATCATCCCCGGCTTCATGGGGCAGAGCGGAGACCCCACCGGAACCGGCGGCGGCGGCCCGGGCTACAAGTACGACATCGAGACGCCCGGACGCCCGTACATCCGCGGTTCGCTCGCCATGGCCAACGCGGGTCCCGGAACCAACGGGTCGCAGTTCTTCATCGTGTTCGACAACCTGACGGAGCAGGGACGTCTGAGCCCCGACTACTCGCTCTTCGGCCAGATGACGGGCGGCGAGCCGGCCCTGGAGGCCCTGGAGAGCGTGCCGGTAACCGCGAAACCCAGCGGTGAGCGCTCGCAGCCGCTGGAAGAAGTCCGCATCTCCACAGTCGAGATCATCGAGCGCTAACAGCCGTGATCACCAGCCGAGTTGACAGGCGCGCATCTTCTCCCTCTCCCTTGAGGGAGAGGGTTGGGGTGAGGGTGGCTGCTGGCCCCAGCAGCAGCGTTCGGACGGGGCAACCCCACGCACTTCGCCTGGCAACTAGGCTCACGTGAAGCACAGCTAGCCCGTGACCGGCGCCGCGCCGGCGCTGCGCCTGGCGGTCGATCCTCCGTTCAGCCTGTGGACGGCGGCCCTTCTGCATGGGTGGTACGCGCTGGCGCCATTCCGCTGGCTGCCCGAGTCCGAGACGCTGGAGCGCGTGGATCGGTTGCCGTCAGGGAACGTCTTCGACGTGCGCATACGACAGGGCATCGACTGGCCCGACGGGCGGCGTGGGATCGAAGTGGAGGCCTGTCCCGCACCGTCAGCCGCGGATGCTCAGGAACTGGCGGCGCGCGTCAGACGCATGCTGCGACTGGACGAGAACCTTTCGGACTTTCACGCCCGCTGCCAGCGCTCGCGCGTGTTGCGGCCGGTGGCTGAGCTTGGCGCCGGCCGCCTGCTACGCAGCCCGGACCTCTGGGAGGACGCGATCAAGGGCATCTGCACCACCAACGTCACCTGGGAACGGACCAAGCGCATGGTGGAGGCGCTGACCATGCTGGGGCCCACGCCGTACGGCGGAAGCACGAGCGCTTTTCCGACACCGACCGAACTCCTGCAGGCCGGATCCGACTTTCTGCTAGCGGAGGCGGGCGCCGGCTACCGGGCGAAATCCATGCTCAAATTGGCGGAGGGCGTCGCCGACGGAACGATCGACTTGTCTGGCCCCGACCACCCCAACGCAACCTCGGCCGAGCGCCTGGCCGCACTCGAGGCGTTGCCGGGAATCGGCCCCGTCACCGCTGGGTATCTGGCCATGCTGCTCGGCTCGTATGACACCCTGACGCTGGACAGCAGCACGCGCACCTTCGCCGTGCGAACGTTTGGCGAGGCTGCGGCCGACCCGAAGCGGCTGGCGCGGCACTACACGCGCTTCGGCCGCTGGCGGGCGCTGGCCTTCTGGTGCCAGCGCTGGGTCGGCGGCGCACACGTGCAGGCCCGGCTCACGGTCGAACCGGCATGACGAACCCCGAGACTCCGTCTCCCAACTCGACACTCCCCAGCGATAGCCTGTCGCCAATCACGCGACGCGCGGTGACGTTTGGTCTGGCCGCTGTCGTGGCGGCGCTGGACCAGGCCGTAAAGCTCCTTGTCGATAGCGTCCTCCCGCCCTGGGGGGCAACGGTCGGGCCGCTCTTCGACTTCCAGCGCGTCTACAACCCGGGCGTCAACTTCGGGCTGCTCTCAGACTTCCCGCAGGCGGTCATCGCGGCCACCATGATCATCGGCATTGGGTTCGCCGGGTACGCCCTGATGCGACCGCCGGAACGCTGGACAACCATCGGCGGCTTCGCGCTGCTGCTGGGCGGCGGCTTTGGCAACCTGATCGACCGGTTCCGGCTCGGCGCGGTATTCGACTACCTGAACATCACACCGTTCGTGGGCTATCTGAACCTTGCGGACCTGGCGATTGGCGCCGGCGTGATCCTGCTGCTGCTCGACGCCATGCGTCGCCGCGAGGCGAACTGACGCCAGTCCGCCGCGCCTGCTTCGCTAGGCGTCAGTCGTCGGCGCTCTCGGTGAGCCCCGAGAGGCGTCGGTTCGACTCTCTCGATTCGAGGAACCCCCGGCGAACGATCGCGGAACCATGCTCGTCGCCCTGCAGTCCGAACCCCTTCGCCTCAAGCAATTGCGCCACGCGCTCGTTGTGCGCCCAGAACTCATCCTCAAGCCGTGCATTCTCCTCGGGATCGTCCGATGACTTGCGCATTTCCCACAGGCTCTCGAGCCCAACCACCCGCCCGTCCTCGTATATCCGCACATGGCTGTCGTTCGTCATCCGGTGCGAGGAGTAATAGTCCAGGTACTCGCCGCTGTCGTCGGAGCCGAACAGGAACCAGATCGTCCACCCAGCCTCCACGATCTTGCCGCGGCGCCTGTGTTCGACCGCCTCGCGGGGTAGCTCAATGCGCCAAACGCCAAACGACTGCTTGAACTGCTCCGCGATTCGACGCATGTTGCGCCCCCCAAGAGCACCCCTGGTCCTGTCCCCAGGCGCGAACACTGGCACGACGCGAAACTCGCCAGGCGAGGTGACCGGTACCCCCGGCGCGATTCGAACGCGCGCTCCCGGCTCCGGAGGCCGGCGCTCTATCCACTGAGCTACGGGGGCTGAACTGAACGAGCATTCTAATAAGCTGCCTTCCATGGAATCCTGGCGGCTGCTGGTCTCGCCCGCCGACAGCGGGGCGCGAAATCTCGCCACCGATCAGGCCGTGGCCGAACACGTGCGCGACGGCGCCTCGCCGCCCACGCTGCGGTTCTACACCTGGCGGCCGGCCGCCCTCAGCCTGGGCTACGGACAGCCGCTGGCCGCCGTGGATGTCGACCTGGCCCGCCAGCGCGGGATCGATCTGGTGCGACGACCGACCGGCGGGCAGGCCATCCTGCATAACGACGAGTTGACCTATGCCCTCATGCTGCCGCGGACGCACGCGCTGGCCGCCGGGGGCGTACTGGCCTCGTACGAACGCCTCAGCGCCGGTTTCGAGCGTGGCTTCGCCGCCCTGGGGCTGCAAGCGCGCCAGGGCGACTGGCGACCCGCCGCCGCCGACGCTCAGGGCCTCCTCTGTTTTGCCTCGCCCAGCACTCACGAACTGTCAGCCGACGGCGTTAAGATCATGGGCAGCGCGCAGACCCGGCTGGGCGGCGCCTTGTTGCAACATGGGAGCATCCCCTTCGCACACGATCCGCGCATCTACGAGTTACTGAGGCTGCCGCGGCCGGCGGCGCTGCGCGGGTTGCGAAACCTGCGGTCGCCGGCCCCAACGGTGGGCGCGCTGATCGAGCTCCTGGCAACCGGATTCGTGGAGGCGCTGCGCGTGGCCCTGACGCCCGGCGGCCTGAGCGCGGCCGAGCGCGATCGCCGCGATCAGCTGGTTCGGAGACGCTATGCCTGCGATGCCTGGCTTGAACGACGCTGAGCCGCAACTGACGGAAGTCATGCAGCGCGCCCTGACCGTGCTCTGGGCGCTCGGTCCCGAGGTTGTGCTTGACCTGGGATGCGGTCCTGGCCGCGAGACCCTGGCCCTCACGGCGTTGCCCGGTGTGCGCGTGGTGGCCGTCGACACTGATCGGGAGGCGCTGGCCGCCGCGCCCACCCACAACAACGTGCTCTACGTGCAAGCGGACGCGACCCGCTTGCCGCTCGCCAGCAGCGCCGCGCAGGCCGCCTACAGCTTTGGCCTGTTGCAGGCGCTCGGTCGAACCAGCGACGCGCCGACTCGCATCCTGATGGAAGAGATGCAACGCGTCATCGACCCGTCCGGCGTCGCCGTCATGGGGACACTGGCCGACTTTCGCGGCATTGAGCGACCTGACCGCAGCCTGACGGGCGCCGAGGTGTCGAAAGCGCTGCGCGGTCGCTTCGTGCTCCAGGAACTCATCGGCTTGATCGATCTCGAACACGACGGCCAGCGCTGCCGCTACTGGTACATCGCCGCGACGCCCATCGCGGATGGGTGATTGGCGGGCCCGCTAGTCGTAGTTGGAGAAGGGGTGTTCGCCGAGGTATCGGCGCTGGCGCGGCGTGGCCTGGGCCAGGATGTCCGGATCGAACCGGAAGTCCAGGTACGGCGGAAACTTCTGCACCACCATCCGCCGGCCGTAGTGGACCTGCAGCAGGTAGCGGATGCGTGAGCTGGTGTTGGCCGTGCCGCGATGCCAGACGTCGGACCGGAACAGCACCACGTCACCCGCGTTACAGAGGATGTTCTGCCCTTCCACGCCCTGCCAACTCGTTTCGCCCTCGCGCGGCTTGCGCCCGGCGCGGTGGCTGCCGGGAATGAAGTTCGTCGGTCCCAGCGCGTCGTCCAGGTCGTCCAGGTAGTAGTGGGCGGTGGCGGTGAACACCGGAATCTCCACGCGCGGATCGGCCATCACGTCGCTCGGCAGCTCAATCGGCTGGTAGTCCGAATGAAAGTCCTGGTCCAGCCGGCCGGGACCCGTCACCCAGCCCGTCATGCTGATGCAGTGGCAGTCCTCACCTATCACCGCGTCGGCCACCTCGGCCACCGGCGAGCGGTCCAGGAACTGCAAGAAGTAGGTGGAGCGATTGAAGAGCATGTTGACGACCTGCTGGTAGAAGGTCGTCGCCTCGCCGCCGGACGGATCGATGCCGCGCCGGAGGCTCTGCTCCCGCCGATCGTTGGCGCGCGGATTGGGCTCGACGCGATCGATCTGATCGCGCAGCTCATCAACTTCCGCCGCGCTCAAGACGCCGGGCATGTAGGCGAACCCATCACGGCGCACGGCCTCGGCCAGTTCATCCACAGTCTCGTAGGCAACCAGTTCAAGGCCCGGCATGGTCTCCACCCTCCAGTTCAGGCCCTGGTCCGTAGCCGCCGCCGACGGATCCGCTCAGTAAGCGATGGCCCTTAGTCGTAGTTCGAGAACGGATGCTCACCCAGGTAGCGGCGCTGCCGCGGCGTGGCCTGGGCCAGGATCTCGGGATCGAAATGGAAGTCCAGGTACGGCGGGAACTTCTGCACCACCATCCGCCGCCCGTAGTGCACCTGCAGCAGGTAGCGGGTCCTGGAACTGGTGTTGGCCGTGCCCCGATGCCAGACGTCCGACCGAAACAGCACCACGTCGCCCGCGCTGCAGAGGATGTTCTGCCCCTCCACGCCCTCAAAGCTGGTCTCCCCCTCGCCCGGCGGTCGCCCCGCGCTGTGGCTGCCGGGAATGAACTGGGTCGGCCCCAACGCCTCGTCCAGGTCGCTCAGGTAATAGTGCGCGGTGGCGGTGAACACCGGGATTTCCACCCGCGGGTCGGCCATCAACTCCGTGGGAAGCTCGATCGGCTGGTAGTCGGAGTGAAAGCTCTGGTCCACCCGGCCGGGACCGGTGATCCAGCCCGTCATGCCGATGCTGTGACAGTCGTCGCCCATGACCGCATCCGCAACTTCGGCAACCGGCGCCCGGTCCAGGAACTGCAGGAACCAGGCGTTCCGGTTGAACAGCAGCTTGGTATGAACTTCGTAGAAGAACCCCTCGGAGTCCGATCCGTCCGGCGCGCGCGGGCGCAGGTGTCGCCGGTCGTTGGCGCGGGGATTCGGTCCAATCTCGTCAATCAAGTCGCGCATGTGCGCGACCTCGTCGGCGCTCAGCACGCCGGGCATGAAGGCGAAGCCGTCCCGCCGGACGGCCTCGGCCAGCTCCGCCACGGTGTCGTAGGTCTTGAGTTCCAGGGCCATCGCCATTGGGTTCCTAGCCTTCCCGCTCCAGCCGGTCCACGGCGGCTTTGGTGACATCCTGCGGGCCGCCCGCTGATCTTACCGAGACGGCCCCGGCGGCGTTGCCGCGGCGGCAGGCCGCCTCCAGGTCGGTGCCGGCCAGCCAGGCGCTCAGCAGGCCGCCGGCAAAGGCGTCCCCGGCGCCGATCGGGTTGACGGCCTGGACCTTGAAGCCAGCCACGAGTCGCGGTTCCTGGCCTGGTCCCGGATCCAGCAAGCTGCCGCCCGCACCCTGCTTGACCACCACCGGACCGGAGAACCGCTCGCGCAGTCGCGCGCGTCCTTCCGCGTACTCGCAACCCAGCGCCGCCGCGAACTCGGCCCGGCTCCCGATCAGCAAGTCCATCTCGGCGCCAATCGCCGTGATTTCGTCGAAATCCAACGCGCCTGGGCCACCCTGGCCGATATCCAGCGCCGCCCGCGCGCCTGCGGCTCGAGCGGCCCGCCCAAACGCGCACGCCGCGTCCGTCAGCGGTCGCTGGAAGCACAGGTTGATCCCGGACAGGTACACGTGCCCCGGATCCCAGGCGGCCAGCAACGGCTCGGGGTCAAGCGGCGGTCCCGCATACCAGTAGGCCTGCCGGCGGCCGTCCACGCCCAAAGCAATGGTGTGCGTGGCCGTGCTGCCGGCGCGTTTGCCCAGCACCTCGACCCCGTGATCGGCGAGACCGGCGGCCAGGAAGTCGCCGAACGGATCGGCGCCCAGCACCCCGCCCAACTGGCAGGCGCCAGTCAGCCCGGCGTACACCATCGCCGTATTGGCGGCCGTGCCGCCCAGCAGCAGGCGAGCCGGGTCTTCGTGAGCCACGTCGCTTACGTCCGTGAATTCCACGTCCGGCAACGGGAAGCGTGTGAGCCCCTGGATATTGACGTCCACCACCGTGCTGCCGACGCACAGCAGGCCGGTGAGGCCGCTGCCGGTTTCGGTCGCCGGGCTCACAACGATCCGTCGCGATCAATGCGCTCGGGCGTGTATGTCTGACTCACGAACAGCTCTAATAACGCGCCACGACTTCGTCCGTGGACAGCGGCAGTCCAGCCGCGCTGGATGTCGTGTCGCCAAACGCCCACCCGAATACCCCGCGCACATCCTCCCGATGATCGTTCCGGCAGGCGGTCTCGGCCTGGTCGCCGAACGTGCGCTGATAGATCTCCACGTTGCCGTGATTGCCAAGGTGGTTCTCCACGATATCGTTCAGATCCACGCAATCGGTCGGCCACGCTAGATCCTGTGTTCCTGCATCCGCGGATGGCGCCGTTTGATCAGAGGCCCAGCCGAAGACCCCGCGCACGTCGTCCCGGTGGTCGTTCTGACAGCCCTGCTCGGCCTGGTCGCCAAAAACACGCTGATAGATGCCCACGTTGTCGTCGTTACCCAGATGCGCCTCGACGATGTCGTTCAGATCGACGCAGGTCGTCGGCCACCCCTGCGGCGCCGGCGTCGCGGTTGGCGTGGTCGCCGGCGTGGGCGTCGCGGTTGGGGTAGCCGTCGACGCGGGCGCGGCGGTTGGCGTGGTCATGGCTCCGGCATGCAGCGGGGTCTCGTCCAGCGTGGCCAGCGACAGTTCGGTGGCGCCGGTAGCCCGGCCTCGCGCAGCCAGCAGCCAGGCGGTAACGTCCAGGTACTGCCGCTCCGTCAACGACCCCTCGGCGGCCAGCGGCATCGTGGCGCTGGTGTAGTCGTACAACTCGCGCGTGGTGGCAAAGCGCACCAGGGTGCCGGTGCCGAGCAGCGGGGTTGCGAAGCCGTCATTGCCGCTCGGTCCGTGGCAGGTCGCGCAGGATTGCTCGAAGACCGCCGCCCCGCGCGCGACTTGGGCATCCGTCACGGCAATAACGGCCCCGGTTGCCAGCAAGGCCATCGACATCGCCACGGCCAGGGCAATGCCCGCGGTTCGTCTCATGCCTGGGCTTCGTGCATTCGCTGGCGCAGTTCGGCGATCAACTGCTCCGGCTCGGCCACGCCCAGCCAGACCCGGTCCACCCGCAGGAACGGAAACAGCCAGGGCGTCCCCATGCGCACCCGTTGGCGCAGGCTCACTTCCACCGCCCGTTCCAGGCGCCCCAGGCTGAACTCGCCCCGTCGATACGAGGGTGAGACGCCATAGTTTGACCGGGGCCGAGCGATCGGCCCGCCCACCAGGTCGATGTCGGCGTAGGGAATCGCGGTATCCACCAGGAAGCCCACCCGCAGATACAGGTCGGTCGCGCGCAGCTCGACGAATCCGTCACGCGCCGCCCGGTAAATGGCGACGACAAAAGGCACCACCGCGAACAGGGCGAGCGCGGTGGCCAGGTTGATCGAGCGCCCCGGGGAGTCCGCCGGATTGCCCAGGGCCCGCATGAGGGCAAAGACCCCCAACATCGCCACGCCGCCCGCCAACAGGTACAACGCGTTTTTGTCCACGCCCGTGCTCAACCGCCAGCGGCGGGACCCGGCGTCAAGCGGCGCCGGATCAGGCTCCATGACGACCCTCGATTCGGTCGATAGCCTGCGTCCCAAGCAACCGTACATCGGCGGTAATGACGTCGTCGTGCAGCGCCTCGCGGTCGAACCAGCGCATCTCGCTGTGCTCGTTCGATGCCAGCCGCTGCGCTCCGCCGACCGGGCGCACGAAGTAGATCAGGTCGATGTGGACGTGGCCAGGTCCGATGTCCTCCAACAGGATCGTTTCGGGCGCCGGCAGCACGTGAACCCCACGCTGGTGGATCTCGGGTTGCTCGGCCACGATCTCGATTTCGAACCCCGTTTCCTCGCGCGCCTCGCGGTGCAGCGCCTCAACAGGATCTTCGTTGGGCTCGATGTGCCCGCCAAACGGCAGCCACATGCGCAACTTGCGATGGTTGACCAGCAGGACCTTGCCGTCGCGGACCAGGAATCCCGTGCTGGTGAAGTGTTTGTCGACGCCTGCCACCCGCTGACTGCCGCATTCCTGCGCGGATTGTACGGACGGCGGCGGTGGGCTGTGCCCAATGCGGTCGATCGCCTGGGTGCCCAGCAAGCGCACGTTGTCGGGAATGCAGGGGTGGCACAACGCCTCGCGGTCAAACCAGCGCATCGCGCGGTGCTCGAATGCGGCCAGCCGTTGCGCCCCGCCGACCGGACGGACGAAATAGATCAAGTCGACGAGCACCGGTCCTGGCCGAATGTCATACATCAGCAGCGCCACCGGCGCCGGCAGGCCGGTTGTCCCCACGCGTTGGATCCCGGGTCGCTCAGCCACAATCTCGACTTGGAAGCCAGTCTCCTCGCGTACTTCCCGGTACAGCGCCTCAACCGGGTCCTCGTCCGGCTCGATGTGCCCGCCAATAGGCAGCCAAAGCTGAAACTTTCGATGGTTGACCAGCAGCACCTTGGCATCGCGGACCAGGTAGCCCGAACTCGTGAAGCGTTTTGTGACGCGCGCCACCTACTGATTGCTGATTGCCGCGTTCCCGCGCGAATTGTACGGACGCAACCCGCGGGCCGCTGCCGGCCCGTCGCCTACCTGGTGGAGATGGGGGCGAGTTGAACGCCCCGTCCAGAGCCGGTCACCCCGATGCGTCTACAGGTTTAGCCGGACGCTTAAAGTCTCGCCGTGGCGTCACTATCCGGCCGCAACGGCGCACGACCAGCCCGCGTGTCTTAGTCGGTCTACGCGGGCGCCTTGACCGACGCACCCTAGATTCCTTGCGCCCGGAACGCCCCGCTAGGGACGGGCCGGCCGGACGTCGCGGGGCTTAAGCCGCGAGCGGGAGCGTTTGCTCTTCGCCAGTTACTTGATTGCCAGGGGGATTTACGAGCTCCCCGGCAGGCTCGACCTGCAGCATCGGACTTCGGGGCTCTGTCAAAACCCGTCATCCCCGAGGCGAAGACGTTAGCGCACGTAACGAGCGATTTGCCGCTGCGCTTCGCGCGCTCGAATCTTCTCCCGATTATCGTACCGTCGCAGCCCGCGCACCAGTCCAATTTCCAGCTTGGCCCAGCCGCGCGCCAGGAACAGTCGCAACGGGATGGCCGTGCGCCCCTTGGCGTTGACGTGACCAGCCAGCGAATCGATCTCAGCGCGGTGCAACAGCAGGCGGCGCGGCCGGTCGGGATCGTGGTTGGCCTGCGCCGCCGGCTTGTAGCGGGCGATGTGCACGTCGCGCAGGAAAGCCTCGCCCTCTTCCACGCTTACAAAGCCCTGCGCCAGGCTGACGGATCCGTTGCGGATGCTCTTGATCTCGGACCCTCGCAGTTCGATTCCGGCCGTCAGCGTGTCCAGCACCTCGTAGTCGCGGCGCGCGCGGCGATTGACGGCGACCGTTCGTTGACCCGACGGGCTTGGCGTGCGGTCCGCCCGGCGTTTGCGCCGCTTTCGTGCCACGATGTCCTGCTGCGTGCTCGCGCGTGCCAGGCCCCGGCGGCCCGGCATCCGCATTCTGCCGTGGCCGGCCGGTCGGAGAACGGCCTTAGACGGTGGCAAACCCCCGCGCGGCCGGCGCTTCCACCATGTCGCTCATCAGCTTGGGCAACGCCATCGTGTGGCTGCAGGTGCGCCAGCCCTGGAAAAACTCGCAGTCGCAGGTCCAGGATCCGTCAGCGTAGGTAATGACGTGACTACTGTTGTCGCCGTCGAACCTGACGCGCAGTGACTCCACGTGCACGCGTTCCGGCTCGCTGGCGTATTGATGCGCTTTCTGCACCTTGCTGATCAGGCTGGATTGCACCCTGGAACCTCCTCGGCGGCACGGCCGCGCCGAAACCAAAAACGCCCGGCCAAACAGGCCGGGCGCATCACGCCACGCGAACCGACGGCCGCCCCCTCACAGCGCCGACCCTCGGTTCATACACCGAGTATAGCCCCGCCGAATTCCGTGGCCGAACGCCTAGGAGCCGTACTGCAGCCGGAACGCCAGCCGCTCGGGCAGGCCCGCCGCCCGCATGGCCGCCTGCGTGGCCGCAATGTCATAGGCGACCCGGTGGAACGTAAAGCGGCCGGTGGCCGGCTCGTATTGCGCATAGGCCGCACGCGGATCGCCGTCCCGCGGCTGCCCCACGCTGCCGGGGTTGAAGATCAGGCGGTCGGCGCCTGGATCGATCGCGTCGCCATCGCTGGGCACGGACGCGGAAAAGGCCCCGACGCCGTGCACACCTTCGCGCCAGCGAAAGGTGATCGGCACATGCGTATGGCCCACCATGCACACCTGCGTGCCGAAGTAACCGAAGTTGATCTCAGCCAGGCGCACGTTCGTCAGATACTCCCAGAGCGGCTCGCGCGGACTGCCGTGGGCCACGTGCACCGACCCAAAGACCGACGAGACCTCCAGTCCCACCAGGTACTCACGCGTCTCGTGCTCCAGCACTTGGTCGGTCCATTGGCAGGCGGCGCGGGCGTCGGCGTTGAATACCGACAGGTCGGCTTGGCCGGTGGCCCCCCAGTCATGATTGCCCGCCAGCGAGCGGAATGGCTGCGAGCGCAGTAACTGCACCACGTCATTCGGCTGAGGTCCGTATCCGACCAGATCGCCCAGCGACCAGATCTCATCCACCGTTCCCGCGTCCGCCAGCACAGCCTCCAGCGCGGGCAGGTTGCCGTGCACGTCGGCGATGATGAGCACGCTCAGCTGTGGGCCTCCACGCAACGTGAGCCGGCCGGCCCGCCGGTTGATCTCATTATGCGGATGTCATCCGCCGTCGGGATCTGCCCCGGCCCGCGGCCGAGCCGGCGGCTGCAGTCCGAGTTGCCGCAGACGAGCGACGAACTGATCGCCCCGGTCGAATTCGTTCGCGAACAGGCCAAACGAAGCGCAGGCCGGCGAGAGCAGCAGCGCGTCGCCTGGCCGGGCCAATGCCAGGGCGCGGTCCACGGCCTGCGCCATGTCCGCGACGGTATCAACCCGGCAACCGTCCAGCAGCGGCAGCAGCCGGTCGGTGCCGGCGCCAGGCAGCAGCACCACGCCGCGCAATCCAGCGGTCGCGCGCAGCCGCGCAGCCAGGGGCGCAAAGTCCAGGCGCTTGTCGGAACCGCCGGCGATCAGCACCCAGGGTCCCGGCACGGCGGCCAGCGCAGCCAGCGCGGCCTCCGGCGTGGTTGCCGTCGTGTCGTTGACGGCGCGGATGCCGTCGATCGTTCCAACCATTTCCTGGCGCGCCGAAACGCCGCCAAAGCCGCGGACGGCGCGTTCGATCGCGATCTCGTCCACCCCGGCCTGCCGGGCCGCCGCCGCCGCCAGCGCCAGGTTGGCGCGGTTGTGGCGGCCTGAAACACGGGCGTCCGGCCACCCCGGCGGCGCGCGCCTGAGGTCCGGCCGGACAACCGTGGCGCCCGCCCGCGCCGCGAACCAGTCCGCCCAGCCGCCCCCCTCCGGGATCACGGCCCAGTCCCCCGCACGCTGATTGGCCACCAATGACAGCTTGGCCTCCGCGTAGGCCAGCATGTCGGCGTACCGGTCCAGGTGATCGGCCATCAGGTTGGTCACGATGGCGCCGCGCGTGCGCAGCCCGGTACCGGCCAGCCCCTCCAACTGGGCGCTGGACAACTCCAGAACCACGGTGGAAGCCGGCTCGATCTCGTGCAGTCGCGCCAGGGCCGACACGCGCATGTTGCCGGCCAGCAGCGCCCGCGCCCCGCCCGCCACGAGCATCGCGTGCAGCGCCGTGGCGGTGGTGGTCTTGCCGCGCGTGCCGGTCACGCCGATCACGCGCGCCTGTCGGCACCAGCGCAGAAACAGCGTGAACTCCATCTCAAGGTATGCCCCGGCGTCGCGAGCAGCCCGCAGAAAGGGCGAGCCCGCCCGCACCGCCGGATTGCGCACCACGATCTCCGCGCGCTCGAAGTCGCCGATCTCGTGCCGTCCCAGCACGTAGCGCACACCGCGGGTGCCCAGCGCCGCCAAGCTGGGCGCCAGTTCGGCTTCCGTGCGAAGGTCCGTCACCACCAGCTCGGCGCCGTGGTCGCGCATGAAGGTGGCCACCCCCAGCCCGCCGCTCTGCACGCCCAGCCCCATAACCACCACGCGACGTCCGCGCAAAGCGCGCGGATCGTGCGCCCAGGCTGGCTCCGCGATGTCGTTCACAGCGATCCCGCCTGCTGTTCGAGCGTTAATCGCAGCGACAAACGGTTATGACAACTCGCGCCCCGAATATCAAGGGCCGCAGGCCAGCCGGCGCAAAAGACCGAACAATCTACGGACACTTTGTTCAGTCTTTGAAGCAACATATCTCCCCGGGTGTCACGGCGGCTGTTGGCCGAACGCCGGTCCAAACTGCGCATCATCAGATTCAGTGTTGACGAAAGCCTACCGAGACTTACACTTATCGGCGTGTGGCAGCGATTCGTACGTTGCTGCATTATTGGGTTCAGGGAGGACGGTTTGATCGTGAGGCGCTGCCACCGTCGTCGCGATTAACTGAGACTGACGCTCGCCCCTCGGGGCGAGCGTTGTTGTATCTCGGGACCGAACCGTCTGCCTGGCGCTACGCAGGGATCGCATGCACGGCGGGGAGGCACGGCATGGCATCGGACTGCTCAACATTCAATTCGGCGCTCTCCTGGTACTCAGGCCAACTCACCAGGAATCGAAGATTTCCGCCGGCGGAAGTCAAACGCCACCTCAGGTGGCTGCGCGAATTCGGTGAGTCGTTTCCGCAGCGCATGAATCCCACCAACATCGGCCAGCGCGAAGTGGTGCTCTATTTCGCCGAGCATTGCGACGATTTTGGCGACCCGGTCGAGTGGTACTACCGCTACAAGGCGATTGAGACGTTTTACGAGGACATGTCCTCCGAGTTGGACTTGCCCAACAACCAGATCAAGGGGCTCTACGACGAGACCGACCTCGAGCCCGAACTGCTTGAGCGGATTCCTGACCGTCCGCGCATGGCCCCGGTGGACTGGTCGCGCGACGAACGACACATGTACTAGGCCTCGGCGCCGGGCCCTGCGCCCGACGCCCGGCGCGTCGCGGCCGCGCTACCATCCGCCCGCGCCGCGCCGCTACTGAGTCTGGCCCGTGACGGCTTCCGAGTTCCGCGCGCGTAAGGGCATCGGCGCCCCCCTGGTCTGCGTCACGGCCTACGACGCTCCCTTTGCCCGGCTGGCCGAACGGGCCGGCGTGGACGCGCTTCTGGTTGGCGACAGCGTCGGCCGCACCGTGTTGGGGCACGACAACGAATTGCCGGTGCGAGTCGAGGACATCGTGCACCACAGCGCGGCCGTCACGCGCGCCGTCACATCCGTGCTGGTCATTGCCGACCTGCCGCACATGTCCTACGCCACGGTCGACATTGCGCTGCGGAATGCGGCTCGCCTGCTGCAGGCTGGCGGGGTGAGCGCCGTCAAATTGGAGGGCGGCAAGGAAACCGCCACGGTGACCTCAGCGTTGACCAGCCGCGGGTTTCCGGTCATGGCGCACGTGGGCCTGACGCCCCAGACGGCCTACGCGCTGGGCGGCTACCGGGTCCAGGGCGTCCGGCTCTCGGCTGCGCAGGCGATCGTGGACGACGCGCGCGCCCAGGCCGACGCCGGGGCCTTCGCGATCGTCCTGGAGCTGGTGCCGGCCGGGCTGGCCCGCGCAATCACACAGCACCTCGACATCCCGACGATCGGGATCGGCGCGGGACCGCATTGCGACGGCCAGATTCAAGTCATCTACGACCTGTTCGGCTTCGCCGAGACGACACACCGGCACACCCGCGTCTTTGCCAACGTCGCCGGGCTGGCCGAATCCGCGCTAGCCCACTACGCCCGCGACGTACGCGACGGGGCGTTTCCGGCGCCCGACCAGAACTTCAAGGGCAATCGCGGCGTCGTCGACCGCCTGAGGTTCGACTGACCTACTCGGAACCCAGGCTCTCGCTCGGCTCGTCCAGGTAGAAGCCGTGCTTTGTGGCGACCCGCTCGCGGTAGTGCTCGTTCCAGCGATGGTATGACGGCGAATCGCCGACCACCGCCTCCGAGGTAATCAGCATGGCGGCCGCGCTGCCGGCGTTCCGCAGAGCCGAGCGCGTGACCTTCAGCGGATCGATCACCCCAATGGCCACCAGATCCTCGTATTCGCCGGTAGCGGCATTGAATCCCAGGCGGCCCTCAAGCTGCAGGACCTCGTCCACCGCCACGGCCCCGTCGTAGCCCGCATTATCGGCGATCACTTCCAGCGGCATGCGCAGCGCGTCGCGCACGATCCGTCGGCCAATGGCCTCGTCCCGCGGCAGCGACGGGTCGTCCTTGATCGCCTCGGAAGCGCGCGCCAGAGCCGTGCCGCCGCCAGGCACGACGCCCTCGTCCAGGCCGGCGCGGGTCGCCGAAATCGCGTCCTCGATCCGGTGTTGCAACTCAAAGCGTTCCACCGCGCTGGCGGCCCCCACCCAGATTTCGGCGAATGATCCGGTCAGATTGTTGGCGCGCTCCTGGTGCTTCTCGCGGTCGAAGTGGTTCTTCATCCGACCGTGCTGCATCCAGATGTACTCCACGCGCTCGCGGATAGCCATCGGGTCGCCGGCGCCCTCCACAAAGAATGTCTGCTCCTTTGTGCAGCGCACGCGTTCGGCGGTGCCCAGCACGTCCAGGCCGATCGCCCGCCAGGGTTCGCCCGTTTCGTGACCCACGATGGTTCCGCCCGTGAAGATCGCCAGGTCCTCCAGCATCCAGCGTTGCCGCTGCCCGAACACCGGCGCCTTGACGCAGATGACCTCCAGATTGCCGGCCTGCTTGTTGGTCGCCAGCATCGTCACCACTTCGCCGATGAGCTGCTTGGCGACGATCACCAGCTTCTTGCGGCCGCTCGCCGCGTACTGCTCCAGGAACGGCAGGAAGTCGCGCAAGTGCTCGATCTCCCGGTCGGTGATGAGAATGTCCGGCTTCTCGATCAACGCCTCGGTTTCGGCCGTGTCGGTGGCGAAGTGCGACGACAGGAATCCGGTATCGAGCCGCATGCCATCCACGTACGTGATTTCGGTCTTCAGGCTCTTGCCTTCGTCCACCGTAATTGCGCCTTCAACACCCTGGCGCTCAAACACGTCCGCGATCAACTCGCCAACGAAGGGGTCATTCGCCGACATGCCGGCCATCCAGGCGACCTCTTGCCGCGACTCCGCCCGCACGGCCTGCTGGTAGAGCGCCGACTCCGCCTCGGCCAGCGCCGGGTCCATGCCCCGACGAATGATCATCGGGTTGGCGCCGGCCATCACGGCCTTGAACGCCTCGCTGTACATCGCCTGCGTCAGCACCGCCGCCGTGGTCGTGCCGTCGCCGGCCACCGTGTTGGTCTGTCGACAGGCTTCGTAGACGATCTGCGCGCCCGTGTGGAGGAACGTGTTCTCAACTTTGATGTCCCGCGCCACGGTCACGCCGTCGTTGGTCACCGTGGGTGGACCGAGACTGGGCTTGTAGGCAACGTTGCGACCCTTCGGCCCCATGGTCACCTTGACGGCATTGGCCACCAGGTCCACGCCCTCGCGGAGGGCCAGCCGGGCTTCGAGGTCGAATACGACAGCGCGATCAAGTACCACGCCAAGCCTCCTCGGTCAGGTTCGGGGGACGGTCAAAAAAACGCGGCTCGAAGGGCCGCGCGGGTTAACCATTGTCCGGTACGCGCCGCCGCCCGACAAGGACTCCTTGGCAGCGGTCACCGGTCGGGCCGCTCCCGTCACGTACATGCTGCGGCATCGGGGACGGCATGCGAGGTACGCGCGAGGAGCGCGACAGTCCTCGGCGGTCCGGCCACCGTCGCCCCCGTCCAGGTTGGCCGAATCCGCCGGCGGCTAGAATCGGAGCGGGGCAGCTGCCGGGCCCCGGACCCCGCCTCGATCCCCAAGCAGGATCTGCCTATGCGTCGCGGCATGGTGACCGCCGTCGTCTTTGCTCTGGCCTGCTTGGCGGGGTGGCTCCAACTCACGCCAGCCGCGGCCGACAGTCCCACCGTGTTGGTGATGAACGTCGACGGCCCGATCAAGCAGTTGACGGCCGACTACATCGCCCGGGGGCTGGACACGGCGCACGCGGATGACGTCGAGCTGGTCGTCATTCGTCTGAACTCGCCCGGAGGGCTGTTCGACCCCACGCGGACGATCGTGCAACACCTGCTGGATGCCGAGATCCCGGTCGCCGTGTACGTCTCGCCCGCCGGGGCCTTCTCCGGCTCCGCGGGCACCTTCCTTGTGGCCGCCGCCAATTTTGCCGTCATGGCGCCGGCGGCCAACGTCGGCGCCGTCTCGCCGCTCGACGCCGCCGGCGACAAGATTCCAGGGTCGCGGGCGCACATCGTCAGCCAGGACATGCGGGCCTACATCCGCGGCATCGCCGAGGTGCGGGGACGAAACGCAGGCGCCCTCGAAGACACGGTCTGGAATGCAACCGCCTATTCGGCGTACGAAGCCCAGCGTCTCGGCGTGACTGACCTGGTCGCCGCCGACCTGCCCGACCTGCTCGCGCAGCTCGACGGGCAACCGACCACGACCGCCGCCGGCCCGATCGTCGTCACATCCCGCGACGCCCGCGTGCGGCACCTGGGACCCACGATTCTGGAACACCTCCTGGGAATCCTCACGATGCCGCAGGTCGTGTTCGTCCTGTTCGTGACCGCCTGCCTCGCCTTCCTGGTGGAAGTGTTGTTTCCCGGCTTGATCATCCCCAGCCTTCTTGGCGTGGTGACACTGGCCTTGGCCGTCCTCGGGTTCCTGAACCTGCCGGGCAGTTGGCTGGGCGTGGTGTTCATCGTCTTTGCCGCGGCGCTGTTTTATGGAGAGACCACCGTGCCCGGCTTCGGGTTCTTCGGGGCTGGCGGCGTCCTGTTCCTGGTCCTCGGCGGCATCTTTCTGTTCGGGGACTTCTTCCGCCCGTCGGATCTGCCCGAACCCAGCTTCATGGTGAATCCGTTTGTGATCGCCGCCATGGGCGGAATCGCCCTGGGCATATGGGTGGTGTTCGTTCGCCTGGCGCGCGCCGGCGGCGGCGAGACCGCCGGCTTTCAGACCGCGGCCGAAACGGCCCTGATTGGCCAGAGGGGCGTCACGCTATCCGACCTGCGGCCCTCCGGAAGAGTGCGGGTCGGCGATAGGGACTGGGTGGCGACTGCCGATCCGGGCGTTTTGATCGACCGGGGCGAACAGGTCCGGGTGATAGCCGTCTACGGGGAAGTGCTCAAGGTCCAACGAACCTGACCGCCCGCGCGTTGCCTCGGAACGCGGCTGTGACGGCCGCCCATCACGATCCGGGCCCCTGGATGTCGCAGGGAGGAAACTCGTCCATGAGTTGGCGCTCCTCGGCCGAAAGCTCCCGGCCCTCCAGCAAGTCGGCACGTCGGCGCTGGGTGCGGTGCAGCGCCTGCGCGCGCCGCCAGCGCTCGATCCGCGCGTGGTGCCCGCTGAGGAGCACGGGAGGCACGCGCTGCCCCCGGAGCTCTTCAGGTCGCGTGAATTGCGGGTGCGAGAGCCGTCCCTCGGCGTGCGACTCGCCAACCAGCGAAGCCGCGTCCCCCACCACCCCCGGCACCAACCGGGCGGCCGCGTCGATCACCACCATCGCCGCCACTTCGCCGCCGCTCAGCACGTAGTCGCCCACGCTAATCTCTTCGTCGACCACCAGCGTCCGCACGCGCTCATCCACGCCCTCATAGCGTCCGCAGATCAGGATCAGGTGCGGCCGCGCCGCCAGGGCCGCGGCCCTGGGCTGGGTGAGCGGTCGCCCTTGCGGCGTCAGCAAACCGACCCAGCCGCCCGCTCCTCGCAGGTCCTCCACGGCCGCAATGATCGGTTCCGCCTTCAGAACCATCCCGGGACCGCCGCCGTAGGCGTAGTCGTCCGTGACCCGATGCGGTGGCTCCGCCCAGTCCCTCAGGTTGTGGACTCTGACGTCAATGGTGCCCGCGGCCCGTGCCTTGCCCAGCAAGCTCACGTCCAGGAATCCTCTGAAGCTCTCCGGGAACGTCGTGATCACGTCCACCTGCCAGACCGGCGACATCAGCGCAGCCCCTCGATCAGCTCGATCGTGAGTTCCCGCCGCTCGGGATCGAAGCCCTGCACCACGTCCGGGATCGCCGGTACCAGCACTTCCCCGTCCGGACCGCGCACCACGTACACGTCATTGCTGCCCGTCGACATCACCTCGCGAAGCGTTCCAATCGGTTCGCCGCTGAGCCCCACCACACGCACCCCAATGAGCTCCGCGCCGTAGTAGGCGCCATCCGGCAGGGGCACCGCTTCGGCCAGCGGCACCGAGATTTCGGCCCCCCGCAGATCACGCGCCTCGTCGCGCGTGCGCACACCGGAAAGCATGAGGCGTGGTTTGACACCGGAGTGGAACGCCTCGATCTCAACCGCGTCGCGGCTCGCGCCAACGTAGACGCGACGGCCCGCCGCAAGGTTGCCGAGCACATCGGTTTCCAGCCGAATCCGAACCTCGCCGCGCACACCGAACGCCCCCAGCACGGTGGCGAGGACTATCTCCGTGGGCGCGTCCGTCAGTGGCTTTCCTGAATGTCGAGCGCCAGCCGCCGGTCGCCGCCGATCGGCGCGGCGTGCATCACGGCCCGGACGGCCCTCGCCACGCGCCCCTGCCGTCCAATCACCCTGCCCATATCCGACGGATGGACGTACAGCTTGTAAATGCTGAGATGGTGGCGCTGAACCCGGTTCACGCGCACCGCGTCTGGCTCCGTCACCAGGTTGCGGGCGATGAACTCAACCAACTCGTCCATGGGATGACGCTAGGCGCTGGGTCCGGCGGCCGCGGCGGGCGGCTGCGGCATGTTCTTGGCGATTTCCAGCAGCTTCCGTACCCGCTCCGTCGGCTGCGCGCCCTTGCGGATCCAGTCCTCGGTCGCGGCCACGTCCAGGCGGATGGTCGACGGGTCGGTCAGCGGGTCGTAATGGCCAAGCTCGGCGATGCGCCGGCCGTCGCGCGCCCAGCGCGCCTCGGCCACCACCACGCGATAGCTGGGACGCTTCTTGCGCCCGGTGCGGGTAAGACGAATTTTCAGCATGAAGAAGAAACTCCGGGGAACTCAATGGGAAGAACCGGCGCTGGACCCCAGGCCCTCGAACCAAGCCAGCTCCCCGATCATACCCACGCCACCCGCCCCTGTCACCGGCGGCTGTAGGATGTCCTTGAGGAGTCCTGGGTCAATGGTGGACGGCGTCAAGCGCCAGAGAGGAAGGCCTGATTCGAATGGGAGTTCGCAAGGGAAGCCTCCGTGCAATGGATGAACGTCCGCGCGTGACCCAGTCGACCCTTCGCGATTTGGCTCGGCGCCCGCTCCGGGAGCGTCACCGGGTGCTGCGCGCTGCCCGGATCGAAGTCGACCCCGACGAGACTCGCGCGTGGGACGCGACGCTGGTCGACCTGGCTGACTAGCTGCAGAACTCCCGTTGGCCGACGGTTCACCCACGCGGGGCGAATTGTGGCTGGTTCGTCTTCCACGCGCGGTCGGGGCGGAATTGCAGCGCGACCGTCCCGCCGTCGTCATCAGTTCGCCCGCCCTTGATGCGCTGCCCGTTCGCATCGTTGTTCCGCTAACAGCCTGGCGCGACCAATACGAAGGCCGAATCAACAAGCTTCGTATAGAAGCAGACGAATGGAACGGGCTTCACTCGCACTCAGCCGCCGACGTCTTGCAGGTGCGAAGCGTGTCCACCGAGCGATTCCTCAGGAGGATTGGCGCTCTGGAGGCCGATGAGGTCGAAGAGATCGCGGCCGGTGTGGCTATTGCCGTCGACTACATCGATTGACCGGAGCTACGGCTAGACTGCGCCAATCTGTCTGAAATCGAGCGCCAATGGCCGTTCGGGTCGGAGTGATCGGAGCCGGGGCGTACGCCCAGCGTGCCCACCTGCCGCCGCTGCACGAACACCCGGACGCCGAAGTTGCCGCCCTCTGCCGCCGTAATCCGGTCCGGCTGGCCGAAGCCGCCGACGCCTTTGGCGTAGCCGGCCGCTACACCGACTACACGGACTTGCTGGCCGACGACTCGCTGGACGCGGTCACGATTTCGCTGCCGCACAACCTCCACTACCAGGCCGCCCGCGCGGCGCTGGATCACGGCCGGCACGTCCTGGTGGACAAGCCCCTCACCCTGCGCGCCGACCACGCGCAAGAGCTCGTGACGCTGGCCGAACGGCGCGGCCTGACCCTGATGGTCGCCTTCAACCGGCACTACGAACCGCCTTTCACCAGGGCCCACGAGCTCCTGGCCGACGGCGCCATCGGAGAGCTTCGCCTCATCCAGGCCTACATGGCCTACGACTGGGACCTGTGGCTGCAGCCGTCCGAGCGCCGTTTCACCGGCGCCGGCGCCGCCATGCTGGATGGCGTGTCGGACACGCAGTCCACCCTGCTGCACGAGACCAGTTTCCGCGGCGACGCCGCGGCCAACGGCGGAGGCTTCTTCGCCGACGGCGGGGCGCACCTGCTGGAGGCCTGCCTCTGGCTGGCGGACTCGCCCGCGGCCACGGTCTTCGCGCAGATGGACTCGCCCGAAGCCGATTTGTACACCGCCCTCAACCTGCGCCTCCGGTCAGGCGTGCTCTGCAGCCTGGCCTGCGTGGGCGACACACCAACACCGCGCGACTTCGGATTCCACCTCTACGGGGCCACCGGCGCCATCCACATGCGCTGGGGACATCTCACGCTGGAACGCGAGCTCCGCGACCCGGTGACCTTTGACAATTCGTCGATGTCATTCTTCGGCAGCGCGCCGGCCAATTTCATCGACGTCATCCTGGGACGTGCCGAACCGCGCGCCACGGCGCACGACGGTTTGCGCCAAGTCGCCGCCATGGAAGCCGCCTACCGTTCGGCGCGCAGCGGAGCGCCGGAGCTCACCTAGCTCTGGTTCGCGGGCTGCTCCGTCGCTGAGGAGTCCTCCACCGGCGGCTGGTCCTCGGTCGGCGGCGCGCCCTCGCCCTGCGCTTCGGCCTCCGCCTTCGCCTGCGCCTCGGCGTATGCCGGCACCAGGTTCGGATCGAAGCTGCCGTCCTCGGCTTCGCCGACCTCCCAGCGCTCCGCCCAGGGCAGGAATATCGAGGGAAACCGATCCTTGGAAAGCACCCGGCCGCCCAGCGCAACATGACGCGTGATCACCGTTCGCAGCCCGGGAATCGCACTGTCCGTCTTTTCGATCTCGCCCGGCGGCAATTCCTTCGTGGGTTCCACGCGTAGCGGCGGCGGTTCGATCTCCTCGCCCTTCCAGGCGTCCAACCTGACCTCGCGCTCGAGCGACGGTCCCATCAGCCTGAACATCAGCCGTTGCCGTCGAGCGTCGAAAATCCGACGGATGAGAATGTGATTCGGCGTGTCGTTGGTAAACGCCAGGTCTTGTGCCGGTTGCCAGATCGCGGCATCGAAGCCCGGCGGATTATTCGGGCCAAGCTCGTAATAGCGGACGCGGTAGGCGTGTTGCCAGCGCTCGCTGATCGGCAGCCCGGCCCAGAACGCGGCCCGAAACAGCGTCGTCGACACCTGGCAGATGCCGCCCCCAATGCCCGGCTCCGTACGCGTCGGGGCGATCACCAGCCCCTCCACGAACCCGTTCCCCGCCGTGATCGGTCCCACCGTGGCGTTGAAGGAAAACGTCTCGCCCGGCGGCACCACCGTGCCGTCGATCAGCCGCGACCCGTTGTCGATGTTGTGCACCCGGTTGCCGCTGGAACCGGTAAAGCGAGACTCGCCCGCCGCGATCAGGTTGTTGAACTGCAGCTCCTCCGCGCTCAGCCGCGTGATCGAGGGCTGGATGGTCACCAGCGGCACATTCACGCGTCCCCGCCCGCTGTCGAACGCGGCCTGAACGCGCGTCCAGAGACGCTCGGCGTCAATCGTGCGGCCGGGCGTGCCTTGAACCAGCGGAACGACGTCGCCGTTCTTGTCCACTCTGATCCTTGGCTCGACAGCGGAAACTCGCAGCGTGTCCGCAATTTCGCGTGCCACGCGGTCAAACGCCCGATAGCTCACGTCCACGTTGATCTCGGGCGCCTGGGCCGGCCCAACCAGGCGCATGTCCTGCGCCAGGTCTTCGCGCGCGATCGACCAGCGATGACCGGGCGCAACCAGCTCAATGTGCCCTGCCGTCAGCTGTTCAGCGCGTTCGGCGGTGGCGGTCAGGTCGTCCGTGGCCACGCCGGGCGCAATCGCGCGCGTCTGTAAGTCGATAATCAGCCGCTGCGGTGTGTCAAACCTTCGGCTCATCACGGCCAGCACGTCCGCCGGCACCAGTTCGCGGCCCTCGCTTGACGGATAGACCCGGGCGCGAAGCTGGCCGCCCTGCGTTTCGATCCGCACCGAGGCGTCCGTCGGGCTCGCCGCGATCTCGGCGCCAATGCGCTCGACGTACGTCATGAACACGTGCGGATCGAATCTGACCGTCGTCCGCCAGTCCAGCGGCGCCTCCAGCGTCTGCTGTTGCTGGCGCAGTCGGATATCCCAGCTACCCCGCCGGCCCCAGCCGTAGGCCCGCGCCAGCGGCGTGGCGTAATCAACCTGGATGCCAACTTCGCGGCCCGTGGGATTCCAGGTGCGGCCATCCAGCCGAAAGACAATTGGCGCGGCACCGAAACCGTCCCAGCGTGCCGCCAACCGCTCGCGTGCCTGCTCCTGCGTCAGACCGCCCACGTCTTCGCCGTCCAGGCGCACACCCGGATAGAACCGGTCCGCGTAGCGCGCCTCGCCCACCGCCACAAACGTGGCGGCGCCGGTCGCGGCCGCCGCCGCGCTGCCGAGCACGCCGGACCCGGCCAGCAGCAGAATGGTGCGTCGGCTGATTTGCATGAGATTCTCGTCACCCGCGCGGCACGCACACCGGGCCGCGCATGCTCAACTATAGGCGGCGTGACCGGAAGCGCGACGGAATCGCTGCTCGGTCCAGACCGGGCAGGTCCGGCGCCTGTGCTATCGTCAGCGGTGCCGACCAGCCGGTTGGCGTCCCACTTTGCGACCCCCTGTTCGTGGCGTCCCACGCCGCTCGTTTTCCGGCATAGCACCCATGGCGACTCTCATCGAGGAACTCGAAAAGACCTACCTCAAGCCCGAAGTCCCCGAATTCAACGTCGGCGACACCGTGCGCGTCAACGTGAAAGTGCGCGAGGGCGAGCGCGAACGCGTCCAGGTATTCGAGGGCACCGTCATTCGCCGACGCGCCGGCGGCGTCAACGAAAACTTCACGGTCCGCCGCATTTCCGGCGGGGTCGGCGTGGAACGCACATTCCTCTTGCACTCGCCAATCGTGGACGACATCCAGGTCGTCCGCTACGGCAAGGTCCGCCGCGCCAAGCTCTACTACCTGCGCGACCGGGTCGGCCGCGCCGCGCGCGTCAAGGAGCGGCGCGCCTAGCCGGCGCGAAAGGCCAGCCCCGTCGGCCACCTCCCGCTCAGGCTCCCACCGCCGCACCGGGAACTCCGGCTGCTTGAGCAGGGACGCCGCCGAATTGCGGGGGTTGACGAGGCGGGTCGCGGTGCCTGGGCCGGGCCCCTCACCGCCGCCGCCGTCATCCTGCCGCCCGTGGCCTACCTGGACCCGCAGCTTCTGGCGGGGGTGACGGACTCCAAGCGCCTCTCGCCCCGCGCCCGCGAGCGCCTCGCCCGCCTGATTCGCGCCCGCGCCGCCGCCGTCGGCGTCGCCCACACCTCCCCGCGTGAAATCGACGCGTCCGGCATCGCCGCCGCCGGACGCCTCACCATGCACCGCGCCTTGGGCCGCCTGCGGCTCGACCCCGATCACGTAATCGTGGACGCCTTTCCGCTGGACGCCGCCAGCCGTTTCGCCGACCGCCAAACGGCAATCATCCGCGCCGACGCCACCTGCCTGGCCGTGGCGGCCGCCTCGATCTGCGCCAAGGTCGCCCGTGACCGCCTGATGCGACAGGTGAGCCGCCGTTTTCCAGGCTACGCCTTCGATCGAAACAAGGGCTACGGCACCGCCCGCCACCGCGCCGCCTTGCACGCCCTGGGGCCGGTTGCTCTCCACCGCCAGAGCTTCGCTCCCGTTCGACAAGCCAATGCCACGCATACCCTGGCCCTGGCGGTCTAGGCGCCGTGCGCCCACCGAGCGCGCCCAACTCGGCCGTTGGGGCGAGGACCTGGCCACCCGTGAACTCAAGCGGCGCAAGTACCGCATCCTGGAACGTAACGTCCGCGTGGGTCGCGGTGAACTCGACATCGTGGCCAGCGACCGCGACGCAACCGTCTTCGTGGAGGTCAAGACTCGGCGTGACAAGACCTTTGGCGGAGCCCGAGCCGCGCTCACGCCCACCAAGGGGCGCCAGTTGGCGCGCCTGGCGCAGACTTATCTGCGCCAGCACCCCGACCGCGCGGGCGACTACCGGATCGACGTGGTCGCAATTGACGTCGACTCCACCGGCGACTACACCGTGGAGGTGATACCCAATGCCGTGCACCTCTGACGCGTGCCCGGGCAGGCCACGCGGCCTGCAACAAGCTGCGGAACGATGACCGCCCGCGAATCGACGACCTCCAGCTCCCGCGGAATCTCACCACGGCGCCTCATGCGAGGCGTCGGCCTCCTCGCCATCGTGGCACTGGCCGCCCTCTGGTCGGTTCTCCCGGCGCAGGCGGATTCCGGGGACTACGCGGTGGAGGGTGGACGCCTCTTCAGCCAGGCCGCTGAGACCGAGGTCCCCGACGCCGGCTTCGCCGTCACCGATGCCGACGGCATTCCCTTCTGGACCGAGTTTCAGCGCCTGGGCGGCGTTCAGGCCCTGGGCTACCCACTGTCACGTCGCTTCGTCTGGGAAGACTTCACGGTCCAGGTGTTTCAGAAGGTCGTGATGCAGTGGCGCCCGGAATCGAACACCTTCATGTTCGTCAACGTTTTTGACCGCCTCAGCCTGGCCGGCTTCGACAACACCCTTGAGGATCTGCTGGTACCCCCGTGGGAGTACTTCGAGGAGAAGGGCCTCTCCTGGGACCAGATCATCACCTCGCGACAGGCGCTGCTGGATGACAATCCGGCCCTTCGCGACGCCTACTTCGCCGTTGACGACCCGCTGCGCTGGTACGGGTTGCCCACCTCGAAGGTCGTCACCTACGACCATGTCCACAGCATCAGGCTGCAGCGCGCCGTGCTGCACCAGTGGCTGGTCGACCTGCCCTGGGCCTCGGCGGGCGAGGTCACCGTCGCCAACGGCGGCGACCTGGCTCGCGGCGCCGGCACCTTTCCGGCGGAGGTCCTGGCCCCCGAGATACGGCCCCGCGCCACTGGATCCACTCCACAGCCCACGCCGGTGCCCGCACTCGCCCCGACGCCCGCAGCCACCGCCGCGCCAACCGGCCTCCTGGCGCCCGTGAACACGCTACGCGCCGCCCTGCAACTGCCGGCGCTGACCGTCAGCCCCGAACTGATGCAGGCGGCCCAAAGTCACGCCGACTACTACATCGCCCACCGGGACGACCCGAATTCAGGCGGCCTGCACACCCAGGTCCGCGGCTATGCCGGATTCACCGGCCGAACCATCGGCGACCGCGCTCGTGCCGCCGGCTACCAGCTGGGCTGGGTGGACGAAGTCTTCGCCTTCTTCGCACCCCCCGAAACGCTGGCCTGGGCCCTCGAAACCGTCTGGCACCGCTACATGTACGTCCACCCCTCCGCCGTGCACATTGGCTATGGAACCGCGACTGGCGGCGGCACCACCGTGACCGTGTTCAACGTCGGGCTGTCGCCGGCGCACACCGCCGACGCGGCCCTGCCCGCCGTCGTCCCTTTGAACGGGGCAACCGACGTATCGTTCAGTTGGCCGGGCTGGGAATCCCCCAACCCGGCGCCGGGCGCCCTCCGCCCGTTCGGGCCGCCTGTGTCGCTGCAATTCGGCCTGGATGACGAGGTGACCTGGGGCGAAGCCGCGCTCTACGGTCCCGGCGGCGCGCTCGTCCCCACCTCCCGCACAACCAGCGAGTGGCGGCGCGCGCTATCGATCGTCCCGCACGATCCCCTGGCGCCGGCCACCACCTACACGGCACGGGTCAACGGAACCCTCAACGGCGAACCCTTCCAGGTCGAAACCAGCTTTACCACGCGCGCCGCCTGACCACCCGTAGAATGACCCTCCACCACCCACGGCAGGCAGTCCCTCGATGCACCTGATCTCCGAGCTTGGGCATTGGGTGCTGGACTGGGGCGATTCGCCCTGGGGCGGCCTGGCCCTCTTCGTCCTCGCGTTCTGGGAGTCCAGCTTCTTCCCCATCCCGCCGGACGGCCTGATGATTGCCCTGGCCGCCGGGAACCTTCAGTTCGCGCTGGGCTTCTCCGCCATCGCCACCGTCGGCTCCTTGCTCGGTGCCATGCTCGGCTACTGGATCGGCCTGCGCGGCGGCCGTCCCCTGCTGGACCGGCTCTTCGCCCGGGAGCGCATCCTCTACGTTGAGCGCCAGTACCAGCGCCGCGACGTCTGGGCCGTCACCATCGCCGCCTTCACCCCGATCCCCTACAAAGTCTTCGCCATCGGCGCCGGCGCCTTCCGCCTTAACTTCCGCCGCTTCATGCTGGCCTCCCTGGCGGGTCGCGGCGGCCGCTTCTTCCTGGTTGGGATCCTAATCACGATCTTCGGCACGCAGGTGGAACACGCCATCGACGAGTACTTCGACGTCCTCGCCATCGCCTTCGTGGTGCTCCTCGTCCTCGGCTTCGTCGTCATTCGCTTCGTCATGCGCCCGCGCGCCGCGGCGGCCGA
>JAPOXI010000057.1 GCA_026707185.1 Chloroflexota bacterium | reverse complement strand
TGCTGACGATGTCGGGGTCCTCCCGGTCGAGCATCTCCCGGTAGTCACCATACGTTCGCTCCACTCCGAGTTCCTGTGAGGCGTGCGCCAGCCGCGCGGGGTCCACGTCACACAGCGCCACGAGGTCGATACGTGGATGCTGACCATAGGCGCGACCGTGCTTGAGGCCACGCGGGCCAACGCCGAGAATTGCCGCACGATACGTCGCCATTACGACACCTCCAGGTCACAGTCTGGACCTACCAGCGGTTCAGGTCGAGTCCATCACTGACCACTGCCGACTAGCGCGACACGTCGCCCTTGTCGAGCTGCTCTTGCCAGCGGGCCGTCGCCGAGCGCCGGTCCCCTCACCGGTGAGCCATCGTCGCCCCCGGGGGCGCTCGGCTTCGTCGTTGTACCCAAACGCGGCCGGAAATACGTAGAACTGCTCGCTACGATCCGCGTTGAGACCGTAGACCCCGGTGTCAGGGTCGGTTACGCGCTTCGCCGCTACTTAGAGGTCGTCGTAGCGCCAGCCCTCCACCGGCTCATCCACGCCCGCCGCCGCCAGCGCGTCGTTGTTGTAAAGCATCCCGCCGATCACGGTCTGGAACGACATCCCATGCTGCGGCCCGTGCATCGTGCGATCGTACGGGTATGACTCATCCTTGTTGTCGGAGTACGAGTCCGGGATGAACCAACAATTGTCCGGATCGTGGTCGTCGCGTTTGGCCAGCAGGTCGTTGATAAGGAGCCGCGATTAACCTTCGATGTGCCGCTGATACGTGCCGCCGTTGAGCAAGTTCACCTCAGACAGCGTCCCCGCGGCGGCCTCGATCGCAATCTTCTCTTAAGAAATGTGGTTCTGTGGGATGAACTTGACCTTGATGTCGGGCCGCAGTCCCGCAAACCGCTCGATTCCCCAACTCATCGCCTGCCCACGGGGACCAGACGTGTGATCAGTGGCGAATTCGATCTTCACGGTTCGCTGTTCGGGCTGGACCTCCACCATGACTTGAACTTCGCGGGTGACGACTTTTTCGACGACCCTCTCGCGTTCGACGATCTGTGTCACGACGCGTTCGACCGGGACTTCGACCTGCTGGGTCACGACTTTCTCTTGCGTCACGATCCGTTCAACGGGGACTTCCCGGACCTCGGTCTCGCGGACGATCTTCTCGACCGGAACTTCCTTGATCACCGTCGTCTCGACCGGGACTTCCTTCGTGATGATCTGCGGCTCAGCCTCGCCGCAGGCCGCCAGCCCCGCGACGCCCGCCGCGCTTAATCCCAGGCCGCCGGCGGCTCGCAGCAGTCGACGCCGGGTCATGTGCGAGTTCGTACGCATTTCGAGTGCCTCCCTCTCCGCACGCCGCATCCGCTCGACGCCGTGCGCCAACAGACCATTCGATGCCTGAGAATTCATAGGCGAACCACCTCGTCCGGGGCGCCCACAGAGTCAATGCGGAATGCATGGTCGACGCGGCTATGAACGCCTGCGCGCCCGTCTCTCTCGCGACGTGCAGCCACCAGTGACGGCTTCCACACCGTGAATCGCACGAATCAGGCTGGCGCAACCGACGTCCGCGTGATCGGCAGTTGAACCATCGGGCACTCCAAACGACGGCGATTCGCTCGCGGCCAGGTCATGCGGTCCACAACTTGAGAATCAATCTTGGCAGTCGCATGCACGAAGGTCGGCAATCGGCAACCAACAACGGGACATCCGGCTGCATGCCGAATTCTGTCAACGCCGACTACAGCAAAGACGCCGGAAGCGAGAGCCGCCATGGGGTCTCGGAGCGCCGCGGCAGGCCGAGTTGTAACTCATCGGCCAGCAGGCCGACGCTCCTAAACCATTAGACCGTGCGTGGAGCCCACATCCGGATTTGAACCGGAGACCTCGTTCTTACCAAGAACGCGCTCTACCGACTGAGCTATGTGGGCGGGCGGCCGGCGTGTCTGGGCAATCCCACGGCCGGCACCCGCTGATCGTACCCTGTTCGTCGCGCCGTGGACTTTCCTAGCGTCTACAGGACCTGTGGGTCTAGGCCCTCGCATCCAAACGGGCGAATATCTCGTCCACGTGGACGTTCGGGTCAACAGCCGGCCACACGTGTTCCACATCCCCATCGGGATCAATGAGGTAGGTCACCCGGTCGGCGCACATGAAGGTGCGACCTCGAATCTCCCTTTGTACCCAGGCGCCGTACGCCTCGATGACGCCGTGATCGGTGTCAGCAAGAAGCGGGAAGTTCAGGTCGTACTTCGCCGTGAATCGCTGGTGCGAGCCCACATCGTCATCGTTGATGCCATACACCCGCACGCCACGGGCAGCCAGTTCGGCCAGATTGTCGCGGAAGCCGCACGCCTCAATCGTGCAGCCCGGCGTGTCGTCACGCGGATAGAAGTAGAGCAAGACACGCTGGCCGCGCTGATCTGAAAGCGTGACTTGAGATCCGTCGGTGGAGGTTAGGGTGAAATCCGGGGCCTTGTCTCCGGGAGCAAGCAGCGACATGCGGGGAACCTGCACAGTGGGTCGAAGAGAACTGTGCTCATTGTGCGCGAGGCACAGGTGCGTTGCGAGCCGCGCTCGCGCTCAGCCTTCCGGTCCGTCGGCCAACCGGACCGTGGGATGCGCACGCACGATCCGCGCACATGACTGATATCGTCAGGCGGACACTTGCCCGAGATATGCCAATGTCGGACGCACCAAAGGAAAGCCCTTTCGACCTCACCGGCCGCGCGGCCCTGGTGACAGGCGCGGGACGAGGCATCGGGCGTGCGATTGCGCTGGGACTCGCGGCAGCCGGCGCCGACGTGGCCGTATCCGCCCGGTCGGCCGATCAGCTGAACGAGGTGTGCGACAAGGTGCGCGCGATGGGGCGCCACGCTCTCGCCCTACCCGCCGACTTGGCAGATCTCGACGAACTGGCCGGAATCTTCGGCTCGGTTGAAGCTGAATTTGGCAAGCTTGACATCCTGTTCAACAACGCGGGCACCGGCTTTCGCAAGCCGCTATTGGAAATCACACCAGCCGACTGGGACCAGGTGGCCGACCTCAACCTTCGAAGCTTGTTCTTCGCCTGCCAGCACGGCATTCGCCTGATGCAACCACACGGCTACGGACGGATCATTAACACCGCCTCGCTTACCTCGTTCTTGGGGTTTGCGCAGGTATCGGTGTACGGCGCTACCAAAGGCGGCGTCGCGCAGCTGACGAAAGCTCTGGCGGTCGAATTTGCTCAGACCGGTATCACCGTCAACGCCATCGCCCCCGGATACGTCTTCACGGAACTCACGCGCCCTCGCTTCGAAGATCCGGCAACCCGGAACTGGCTCATGAGTCGGATTCCGCAAGGTCGTCACGGCGAGCCCGCCGACATGGCCGGCACCGCCGTGTTCCTGGCCTCAGAAGCTTCAGCCTACCTCACCGGTGTGGTAGTCCCAGTTGACGGAGGTTGGCTGGCAGCGTGACGCATGCGCCAGCGTCTCCTTCCTGCTTAGGGAACACTTCCAACAAGAACCTAGTATCCACGCTCACCGATAGGCTCATCCGCCCCGAATCACAACTTGACTTTACAACACAACGACGCATAGTTGTCGTCCTGATCGTTTTTGCGACACTCAACGCACTGCTCTGGTCATTCGTTAGAGTACCTGGAAGCGGAGGCCCCGACGAACGGAACCACTTCAATGTTGTAGAACAGATGGTTGCCACTGGCGAATTGCCAAGATTCCAAGGATATCGCCCCGGAGCTTTCTCCCAAGGGCCCATCCGCGCCCAGGTCGCTTACGAACTCACACCAAATCTCACAGCGATTCCGGTCGCCTTCGTTATCAGTGCCATGGGATCGAACGACTATAGCTTAAACGTACATATCGCAAGACTCTTTATGGTTGCCCTATATCCGATCACCCTTACGTTCGCGTTCTTGACCATGAGACGAGTGTTTCCCGATTCCATCGTTTCGCCAATCTGCGGTGTGTGCGTGATGTGCTCTGTCCCAATGTTCACGCTCGTTCACACCTATTACACTAACGACGCCCCAGCCATCACTGCGGCCACTGTTGCCACCTACGCAGTCGTACGGGCGTCGCAGTCAGACTTCGCTACCTGGGACACAGTTATCCTTGGACTGAGCCTGGCGCTTGTGGCACTTCACAAGTACACAGGCTTTATATTGTTTCCCGCAGCAGCCATTCTGATGTGCTGGCACTTCTACAGTAATCCACGACGCCTTCTTCAAACCCTTATGGCGGCGTTTAGCATTGCTGTTTTATTCGGCTCTTGGTGGTACATCAGGAACTGGTCATTGTACGGAGACCCTTTCGGGATTAGCTACACACAGGATGCCGTAGACGCGTCAGGTGGCGCCCCTATTCCCCCCAGGTCGCGTGGTTTGAGCTTGTTCAGTTTCGTTGCCGAGACCAACTGGATATCTGAGAATTTCGCCACCTTTTGGGGCGGCTACAAGGGTGAACGACTTAAGCTCCCTGGAGCCGCTTACCTGACGCTAACAGCACTCCTCATAACGTCCGGTCTAGGGTTGGTCCTCCGACTCGTGAGCGAGTCCGGCGCTCGAGACGCCAGCTTTCGCATTCCGCTTCTCGTGATCATGGCCGTGATGCATATTGGCCTCTGGATCGTGAGCTTTTGGAGCAGCTACACTGTAGACGTCGCGCTACATGGAAGGTACGTGTTTCCAACTTTCGCTGCCTTCGCAATCATAGTTGTGGCCGGACTCTCAGAGGTTCTTCGGCGAGCTAAATTGCCTGCCAGACTTGCAATCGCTACGATTCCGATTCTGTTAGCTGCGAATGGTGCATACTTCATCCATTCTGTTCTTCCAGATGTCAATTACTGAACTGCTCAAATGAGCATTATATTGCGACGCGACTTCGGTCGGAAAGCAACTGTCATTGCGGCGCTAGCAGCGCTTGTCTGGATATCTGTCCTTGCGGTCCAACCCGTGCACGTTCCCATTCAGGACTTTGCGAACGGATACATCCCACACTACACGCAAGCGTTGAGTGGCGTAAAGGGCCAGACAATTGCAGTCCCGTCCAACTCTCTTTCGCGCATCGACATATGGATGAGAACCAGGATTGATCCCAGCGAGACTACGCAGGTGACGTTCCAGTTGAAACAAGGCATAGATCGAAAGGGAACGCTTGCCTCAGGAATCGTCGTGTTCAACCGGACTGCACCTGCGTGGCATGTGCGCCTCACTTTTGACCCTAGTCTGGTCTCACAAGGCGACACCATCTACCTTCGGATGGAGTCAATACTCGCTTCACCTAACGCGAGTCTTGATTACGCCTACGTCCGTGGCAACCTTTACGCACCGGGTGAGCTGCTTGATCTTGATCGCGTGGAAGTTCCGGGTCAGGATCTGCGATTCAAACTATATCGCGAACCTCGACTGCCTAAGCCATTCGCCTGGCTGGAAGCGGCGATCGCACCTGCGATCAGGGCAGCGCAGAAGGCGCACGGACCGCCGGCGTGGCTCATTGGATCGCTCATGGCTATCGTCGGCGGGCTGATCGTGTCATTTGTTGTAATCGGGAGCATTCTCGCAGCTCACACGTTTCCGGGCAGAATTCGGCTGGAAACTACGGCTGCGCTCATTATGGTAGAAGCAGCAGTTGCTTTGGCACTGGTGGCAGGCACCGAGGCCCCTATTGGAAAGCTCTGGGTACACCTCGGCTGACGCGGTCGGCGGCCCTAAGCCTCTCTCCGCGCACGAACTGCCTCGGCCAGCAGTCCAACGCAAAAGACTTGAATCCCAATCAGAAATGCCACGGCCGCAAGTAGTCCGATCATTACGTTTCCGAGCACGATCCACATGATGAGTGCTACAAGCGACAGCATCCACACACCGACAGTGAGCACCGCAAATAGCTTCACGGGATTGTGACGCACAATGGCTTGAATCAAGACTTGGGTGATGCGTAACGTGTCACGCACGAAACGCACCTTAGACGAACCGACTCGAACGCCATATTTGACGGGAATGAAAGCAAC
This sequence comes from Chloroflexota bacterium, assembly GCA_026707185.1. The sequence continues at coordinate 34,438 of JAPOXI010000057.1, read as the reverse complement.
CGCCTGAGCATCACTAATCATGGCCAACGTCAATCCGGTCGTAAAGCTGAATCCTGGGCTTAGAATACCAAAGTATGAGAGACAAGCATTCTTACGAAATATCCGGAATCCCGAGTTAACATCGGGAATCCTTCGACCAACAACAAAGCTTGAGAAAACTCGAAGTCCAGTGCGCGCCAAGGCGCGTACACCCCGACCACGAAACTGGCGTCCGGTGCGGGCAGCCACGACCATATCAAAGTTCCCTGCGAGGCGAGTCAAGTCTGCAACCGCTGATGGCGGGTATGTACCGTCTGCATCACATATAAGTACATACGGATACTTGGCAGCAATGATCCCACGTCGAAGCGCAAGTCCATATCCGAGGTTCTGAGGTGAAGATATGATAACCGCGCCGGCCTCAGCAGCTACTTGGGCAGTCCGATCGGAAGACCCATCGTCAACAACCAGTATCTCGAAGGGGAGGCCCACTGTCGCAAGCTCCTTCCGGAACTCGGCCACGACGCTACCAACGGCTCCCTCCTCGTTGTAGGCAGGCAATACGAGCGAAACGCCCACGATCACGTAAACCAACTCCCAAGTATATAGGCCGATATCACTTTGCGCGACCTACGACGACCAAGGATTGACCAAATGGCGGCTTCAGTACCGACTCCAGACGGCGTAGAAACGGCACGGCGAATCGATCAAAGACTAGCGCCTGAGCGTTAACCGACTGGGCATTCAGATCACTTGTCCGCAAGACCGTTCCATTGATGTACCACGCAAAGGCCCCCAGAGCATTCACGTAACGAGCCCTGTGGATTTCAAACCCCACATTACGGAGAATCGCTGTGAGATCCGACCGCGAGTAGCGACGGAAGTGACCGGCAGCCTGATCAAGTGATCCGAAGAGTCGTGCATGCGCCGGGACTATTAGCAAGACATAGCCAGACTGAGGTTTGAGAATCGCATGCATATTGGCAGCAGCAGTGCGCTCGTCTTCGACGTGCTCAAGTACATTTGAGCAAAGAATCGTGTCGAATCCTCTGCACGCTAGCATTTGAGCGGCCGCTGGATCGGCGATATCGGCAACCACGGTATCCAGTCTGCGCGAGCCAGCCCGACTAACGGCAACGCCGAGCGCCGCCCTTGACTCGTCAAGGGCCGTCACCTGCGCCTTTGAAGGGAGCAGCTGAGTCAGATTGCCACTTCCCGCGCCAACCTCCAAAACACGCGTTCCGACAAAATCCTCAACCTGACTGAACATCCACGCATGGTATCTGGATGCGTGCATCAGCGCTTGTGTCATCGTTTCCAGTCCCGACGGAGCGGACTGAGCTTGACTCGACGCATCGTTGCGTCCCTCACCAAACTTCCTCATGTAGCGTCCAGCCAGCGCTCACGCCACATCTGAAACATGAGGATAGTCCAAATGCTCTTGGCATTGTTTCGAACTCGGCGCGCGTGTTCGTCAAGAAGTGTCGACACTTCCACGGGGTCGAATATACCTTCGCGACTCAACCTGTCTTCGTTCAGATATTCACTAGCGAGACCACGAAGCTCGTAGTTCAGCCAAGCCGAAATGGGTATGCTAAAGCCCCGCTTTCTACGATTGATAATACTATCCGGAAGCAGGCCGCTTACGGCTTTCCGCAGAATGTACTTTCGCGTAAATCCTCGCAGCTTGAGAGCCACAGGAACTCGCTCCAGGTGAGACAGGACCTCAAGATTGAGAAACGGTACGCGAGTTTCTAACGAAGTTGCCATGCTGGCTCGGTCGGTCTTGGCGAGAATGTCGCCTTCCAGATAGAGCTTGAAATCCTGGTAGAGGATTCGGTTCAGCGGATGCCCGGCACCGCTAGCAGCTGCTGTATCCGCCAATTTCGCTTCAAACTTGTCTTCATTGACCGCACACCTGACATCGGGATGTAGAACCGCCGCCTTACTATCGTCGAAGAGCGAACCCGTCCACATCTGATGCCGACGCCAGGGCGGGCAGTCCGCTCCCTGAATGAACCGACGGAGCAGGAAGTCAAACGCCAGGTAGCGCGGCGACGCCGGAAGGCGCGCGACGGCAGGCTCCACCACGGCGCGCCGGAAAGTCGCCGGTAGAGCCCGGTACAGCGGCGCCAGCCTATGGGCCTGCAAAGTTGAGTACCCGGCCAACATTTCGTCGCCGCCATCCCCGCCGAGGGCAACTTTCACGTGCCGGCGAGCAAATCGACTGACCAGATACGTGGGGACGATTGAAGGATCGCCGAACGGCTCGTCCACAATCGCGGTAATCGTCGGCAACGCCTCCAACAGATCGACCGGAGCAACTCGAAGTTCATGGTGAACCGTTCCCAGGTGCGAGGCAACCTGCCGTGCAAACCTGCTCTCGTCAAAGGACCGTTCTTCGAACGAGACGGAGAAGGACTGCACTGGCTCGTTCGTTGCGTCCGCCATGAAGGCGGCGACGGTGCTCGAATCGATACCACCACTCAACAGCACGCCAACTGGTACGTCGCTAACCATTTCCCGCGCGACTGACCGTCGCAGCGCCTCGCCGAAGGCACGGATATGGTCAGCTTCGTCGCCAGGCATCGGATTGCTCTCGGATTGCTCGAGGCACAAGTCCCAATACGCACGATCTCGAATGCCATTCGCGGAAGCGGTCAGCAAATGCCCGGGCCTGAGCTTCCGCACGCCTCGCAAAATGCTGGCGGGGGCTGGAATGTACTCCAGCGACAGGTACTGGCCTAGAGCCTCATAGTCCAGCTCGCGCGAAATCAGGCCACTCATCAGCAGGGCCTTGAGTTCGGAGCCAAAGACCAGAGCGCCGTTGGTGTGGGCGAAGTAGAGCGGTTTGATTCCAGCGCGGTCTCTCGCTAATAACAGTCGCTCTCGTTGTTCATCCCAGAGCGCGATCGCAAACATGCCGTTCAGCCGGGTGACAAAGTCGTCGCCCCACTGCTCGTAGGCATGGACAATCGTTTCAGTATCGGAGCGTGTCCGGAATCGATGCCCATAGCCAGCCAGGGATTCGCGCAGCTCGGCGAAGTTGTAGATCTCTCCGTTGAACACGACATGAATCGTGCCCGTCTCGTTCGACATCGGCTGATCGCCGCCCTGCAAATCGATAATGCTGAGGCGACGCATGGTCAGCCGCACCGGGCCGCGAACAAACGAACCGTGTCCGTCAGGGCCCCGGTGGATCAGCGATTCACGCATGGCGCGCAGGGCGGCCCGATCATCGGGCCGCTGCCCATCCAGCCGCAGGATCCCAGCGATTCCGCACATCTCAGATCATCAGAACCGAAGTGGCCACCGCGGACACTGCACGTGCGGCCGAGACTGGATCACAGCAAGCGCACCGCCACCACACGTTGCCTTGTCTGCGGCCGAGGCCGCAATGCGGGTCAGTCACGGTCATGCGAACTGACGCCCCGCCAGACACAGCCCGCCGAGGCTGGTCACAGGTGGCTCCAGCAAAGACCTCCTGGGATGCATTGGCAGTCGAACAGGTCTAGGCCGCTCGCACCGCTTGCTCGGTCAATGGCAGTTCATGCCAGTCCGGTCCAGCGATTGCGCACGGAAGTCAACTTGGACCGGGAGTCACACTTGGCAACCAGTCAAGTCTCGGCGGCATGATTATATGGTTATGCATCCGCGCCGGCTAAGGCCAGCAAAGTTCACGCTGACTCGAATGCTGCCCGCCTTCCGATTCAAGCAACGGGTCCAGGACGCAACATTGATTGTAGGCTTGACTGATGACGCTTGACCCCTCAGCCGTCCCGAGTTGCCGACGCTGACGCTTGCGCTGCCACTACTGGCTGCAGTCGGATTCAAGAGAAGCCGACGAGTCCTCTGACGCAGTTCGCTCGACAGGAAGACCATTGAAACCCGACACATGGCCTCTGACGCGAAGGCTTCGGACCGGCTATCGGCAGACGGTAGCGTTCCCGTATTTGGAATCGTGATCACCAACTTCGGCAAAGTGTCCTAGAGTCCAGATGCCAGCAAGGTGAGCGTCGCTGTCGACTCTTGCCCCCCACGCCTGTGGCACACCGGCTCATGTCGATAGCCAGCCTTGATCGCGTTCCAGTCTTGAGGCTGGCTCCCATTTCGCTGGAGTCTGTAGCAGCTCAGTCAATAGACGCGCCGTGGCCGCGGATGAGTCGGCAATAAGTGGCTGTCGATCCGCTCATTCTCCCGGGTCTGACTCTCCTGGCGGGGAAACTGCTAGCGCTGGCGGCGACTGGCTACCTTGTGGCGCGAATCGCCCTGCGCCAGCCTGACCACGGGCTCGCACTGGCCCAAGGCATCGTAATAGGGCCGGCCGTCTTTGGCATTGTCGCCAGCTTGCTCCTGCACCTGATACCGGGGATGGCCGGGGCCGCATTGGGATGGATCATCATATTGGCGGCGGGAGTTGGCCTTGCCACACGAAGGCCAGTCGCTTTGCGCCCGTCATTCCGCGTGCTCGCTGGCGTACTAGCTGCTGCACTAGGCCTAAGTTGGATTGCCTTAGCAGGTCGGCAACTCTTGATTATTCCCGATCCCAGCATCCACTTGACGCTTTCCTCCGCCATTCGGGCTGGCATTCATCCTCCAGAGCTGCCCTGGAACCCGGGCCACTCGGTTCCCTACCACTACGGAATGGATCTGCTCGTTGGGCTACTAATGCCCCAGGCAGGACCCGACTTAGCCTTCACGACAGAAGTGCTAGGTGTCTACGTCTGGACTGGCTTCGCTCTGGTCGTTGCAACAACGCTTACAAAAAGGGGGTCGTTGCTGGGAGCGCTTGTCCTCGCACCACTAATCCTTAGTGCCGGAACCTGGACCCTGCTTGTGGCTGAACCACCGGCGCTCTTAAATACTCTAGTGCCGTCGGGCCTACCGGAAGCCGGACTTCGCACGTCGCTACGCGGTGTGTACTGGCCAATGTCTGATTTGCCCGGAGCGTGGTCGCCGTACTACGAGACCCCCCCACCGAACATCTGGAAACCACCGTTCCCACTCGCCTATGCGCTGGCTTTCGTTGTCCTCGAGCGTGCAACCGGCGGTGCTGATCAAGATTGGCTTGGACGAGCAAGCCTTGCGTTGTTGATTGGCTTCTTGGGCATAGTTGAAGAAACCGTCGCCCTCACGGTTCTCGGCCTCTGGTTGGTCGCGGCTATCCTCGCTGCCGTGCAAAGCCAATCCGATGGTTTGCGCTCGCTCGCATCGATTCGTCGCAACTTCTCCGGCCCAGCACTTGCACTCCTTCTGCTGGGCGTCGGCGGTGGACCACTGACTGGTGTGCTGACCGGGGGGCTCGGAGGGGGTCTATCGCTTCGGCAACCAACTGCTCTTGGCGAACCCCGTCTCTGGGGATCGTTCGAGCCCCTGGCCGGCGGCGTAGGAATCCTGCGCCTGGGCACTATCCCGGTTGCAGCCTCGGCACTCGTGCTGGGGTGGCGTTGGCGGCTGGTACTCGCCCTGATCGTCGGCACCGGCGTGTTTGCCCTGGCCTCACTGACGCTTCAGTTCAGTGCATTTCAATTCGACGTCGGCCGGCTGGACGGGCACGCGCGAAACTTCGCCCTGTTGGCGCTTGTGGTTGCCTTGGGCATCCGGCTGCAGCAGCTTCGTCCGCACTGGCGCTACGCTGCTGCCGGCGGACTCGTCGCGTTGATCGTCTGGCCAACGGTCGCAACGCCAGTCTCGAAAATCCGCTTGGCCTTGGATCGCGGAGTCCAACTTGCCAACGCCCGCCCCGCGCTGCCGTCAGACGCCTTGGCCTCACTCCAATTCATGGGGCGCCATGTGCTGGAACCCTTTGCAACCGAAGAGATCGTCACCTACATCCGCAGTCACACGAACGTCGACACCCGCATCTTGTCACCCGATCCTATTGATATGTCGATCCACACCGGCCGTCCCAGCGCTTTCGGCTTCGCGGACCACGTCCACCTGTTTCCGTTAACCGGTCCAAGCTATGAAGACGCCATACGATTCCTTGAGCCGGCCGCGCTTCGGCGGCTTCGAGTCAGCTACGTGCACGCCACTCACAGCTGGATTGCGGACTTGCCCGAGCGAGCCCAAGGTTGGCTCGCGGATCCGAGGCTGTTTACTCAGATCACTCGGGACGGCACACACAGCCTCTACCGCGTCGAACCTGCCTTCCTGAACTCAGACCCGGCACCCGCTCCGCAGTCGTTCGAAGCACTTCGACGAATTGTCCCGAATTCAGCAGAAGTCTTTATGTCGGCCGGAGTTCAGTCCGTTCACGCACTTCGAATCGCGGCGGCGCTACCGCACGCGCGGCTCGCTGGCTCACTCCAGCCATCGCACCTCTATCTACTGACGGAGATTCCGATCGAAAGGGCCGACGAACCGCAGGGCGACCTCGTAGTCGTTGCCCGGGATCGCTCGATGAACGCCAGCAAACACGCGTTTCCTCTCATTTGGTGGAACCATGCAGCTACCGTATACGCCACAAGTCCGGCCGTAGCGGCGGCCACGTCAGCCATCGATCCGCCGCCCGAGCCCGAGAGCAACTTCGTAGTTCGGGTGTCCGATGTCCACAGCAGCTCAGACAGCATCGCGTTCGACGCCACGTTCATTGATCGCGCGTCCACTCAGTGGACTGGCCAGGACTGGCTGGTGATTGCCGTGGAGCGCAGTCCGTGGTCGCTGCCCACAAAGTACGCACCCAACGGTCATTCAATGGTGGGCGAACGTTGGTATGCCGGCCAGGCCGTCCCGTCCAGCGAACCCGCCAGCCATCGTTACGAGTTCGACGGCAGTACGCAGCAACTGGCCGTCCTGGGCGCGGATGGAACGCGCCTCGTTTTGCAATCATCAGGAGATCGACTGGCTTCGGGCGCGTATGTGCTAGCGGTACGACTACGCCAAGACCACCTAGAGGCAGGGATCGTTCCGGTGCTCAAGCTATTGATCACCGAAGACGGTCGCACGTCGTACGAAGCCTTTGCGGGCAATCGCGGAGCCACTGTTGATCCATGTCCACTGCGCCTCCAGAAATCCGAATCGTGCCGTCGAGCGGCAGCGAACAACTGACCCGTCCGCGAGACGCTCAGTTCTGCTTCGATCCGACTGGACGCAGTGAAGAGCCGACCGTAGTGCTCGCGAGGGGCGTTGAATGACTGTCGACTCAAGCGTGCTATCGGGTCTCCTTCTACTGGCGGCTGAACTGTTGGCGCTTGCGCTGGTCGGCTTCATCGTGGCTCGAGTCGCATTGGGCCAATCTGACGCACCTATGGCCCTGGCTCAAGGGCTGGTGATCGGTCTGGCGCTCTGGGGCCTGACGGTGAGTTTCATTCTGCACGTGCTGCCCGGACTGGCAGGCGCAGTCGTCGGCTGGGGCTTCATTCTCGGGCTCGGAGTGGTGCTCGCTTGGCGCTCGCCGTCGGCGCTTCGGGTGCCATCCCGGGCCGTCGTAGGTTTCCTGGGGGCCACCGTTGCTCTGTTCTGGGTTGCGCTGGCCAGCCGACAACTGCTGAGCATCGCCGACGAAAAGATCCATGTCTCGCTCGCGTCTACGACCCGCGGCGGGCTATACCCACCCGTCCTGTCATGGACCCCCGAGGTGCCGCTTCCATATCACTTTGGCGCCGACCTGCTGATCGGGCTCCTAATGCCGCCCGTAGGCCCGGATCTGGCCTTCACAACCGAAATACTGGGTGCCTTCGTCTGGACAGCATTCGTGTTGGTGGTTGCGACGTTCTTACTGCGGCATGGAAGCGTCAGCATGCTGCTTCTGGTGCCGCTCATGCTGACGGCCGGTGCATGGACGCTGATCTGGTACGCCCACGCACCGCACATCCTTCAAGTCGCGGTTCCTTCCGGGATTCCCGGTCCGGGAATCCGATCTTCGCTGGGCGACATATTTTGGCCGTCCGTTTCGCTGCCCTGGACATGGCCCCTCGAGGCGTCGCCGCCGAATATCTGGAAGCCACCATTTGTCCTGACCTATGCGCTGGGATTCATCGTGCTGGAGCGGGTCGCCACGACCGCAATCAGCAACAGTTGGCGCTCGTGGCCACTGGCGCTCGTGGTCGGCTTCATGGGTCTGATGGCTGAAGAAGTAGCCCTGGTTGTACTTGCCCTATGGGCTGTCTTGGCGTCCGCGCGATTACTGCGCTCGCGTTCCATGCACGCAATCAATGCCGCAGCCGTGCTGAAGGCGTCGGCCAGTCCGTTGTTGGCCGTGATCCTGCTGGCTGTCGGGGGCGGCGTCCTCACGAGTATGTTGACTGGCGTCGAGGGTAAAGAGCTCTGGCTGGGATGGCACACCGATGCTGGGAGTCGTCGGCCACTCGGCTCCTTCGAAGCGCTCCCTGGCGGAGTTGGCGTCATCGGCCTCGGCGTGCTGCCCGTCGCTCTGGCAGCTGTGCTCCTCGCCCGGCGCAACGACCTCGTCCTGGTGCTGGCTGCTGGAAGCGGAGTGTTTCTTGGCGCCGCCCTGGTGCTGCAATACGACCCCGCCGGCGAAGTCACCAGGATGGATGGACACGCTCGCAACTTCGCGATGCTGGCGCTGTTGGCCGCACTCGGGGTCGGTCTGCCCAGCCTACGCCCGTACTGGCGGTATGCCGCCATCGCCGGGATCGCAGCCTTCGTCATTTGGCCGACGATTGCCAGCCCAACCCGCAGCATGGCATTGGCGGTCAGCCGCGGGCTGCAGATTTCAAACGCTCAGCCGAACGAACGTGAATTCAACGAATGGATTATGGGACGCGCGGCCATCGGGACCCTCCGTTCCGAGCATATCGCGGCCTACATCCGCAACCAGACGGCGGTTGACGCCCGAATCTTCTCTCCCGATCCGCATGCCATGACGGCCTCGACCGGTCGTCCCAATGCGTCTGGCTTCCCTGGACTCATCCACTTGTTCGGACTCACGGGCGCCGAGTATGAGGATGCGCTTCGCTTCCTCGAACCGGCGGCGTTCCGACGGCTTGGCTTCGGATTCCTTCACGCTCCAGCGGATTGGGTTGAAGGCTTGCCTGATCGAGCCCAGGGTTGGCTGGCTGATCCCCAGTTCTTTGAGCTGCTCGTTCACGATGACGCGGATGTGCTCTACCGAATCCAACCAGCGTTTCTTCGTTTAGATCCCACGCCCGCCCCGCAGTCCTATGAGGCGCTTCGGCAGGCTGTGCCAGACCGAGCCACCGTGCATCTTCCGGACCCGGCCATACCGCTGACGTCAATCCGCGTGGCGTCGGTGTTGCCCCACGCCAGGATTGTGGGCACGTTGGACCTGCAGGCCACCTATTCACTAACCAAGATCCCAACCGAGCCACTGAACGGGCGTCTGCCTGACATCGTCGTGATGCCGCGGGACGCTTCTTTCAATATCGGCATCAATCACTTCGCCACAATCTGGTGGAACCGCGAGCTGGTCGCGTATGCCACTCGCCCCGGAATCTCCGCGCCCATCGATCCACCCGACCCGTCTGAGCAACACCTCCGCATTCGCGTGACCGGCGCTCTTTCGAACGATGGCCAAGCCACCTTCACGGTAACGTTCAGTGACCATGCCTCCGGGCGGTGGACGGGGCAAGACTGGCTCCTCGTCCGCGTAGCGGACAGTCGCTGGGGCTTGCCGGCGGAATTCGAGTCTGACGGCTATACCCTCGTCGGCGCCCGGTGGTTTGGTGGCCAAATATCACCAGGCCTTGGTCCCACGACACATACCTACAGGTTCGATGCCGCAAGCGGCCAGCTTTCAGTGCGGCAAGACGAGAACGAATTCGTCGTGGTCCCCGAGTCGGGTGACCGACTGACACCTGGAACCTTTGTCCTGGCGGCTCGGCTGCGGCTCGAGTATCTGCAGGCAGCGATCATCCCGATTCTCCAACTGGAAATCTCGGAGACTGGGAGCTCGACGTTCACAACCTTTCAGGGCGAACGTCGCGTATCCGTCAAAGCCTGCATTGAACGCCTGATGATCGCCACGCACGGCGCAACGCCATGCAGGGATCGAGCCAACACGGCCTCGCAAGCCCCATTCGCAAGAGCATGAAGCTCAACCGTTGGCCTGAGCGCACCACCTCGCCAGGCATCGCCACCGCATGACAGTCGATCCCGCGGTCATGCCCGGCCTCCTGCTCCTGACGGCCGAGCTTCTGGCCCTCGGAGCGGTGGGCTACGCCACGGCGCGAGTCGCGCTCCGTCAGAGCGACCACGGCCTGGCGCTCGCCCAGGGCCTGGTCATCGGTCTCGCGCTGTGGGGCCTCATCGTCAACTTCGCCCTGCACCTGCTGCCTGGACTTGCTGGGGCTCTCGCAAGCTGGATTGTCGTTCTGGGCCTTGGTCTCAGCTTGGCCTGGCACGGGCGGCATGACATCCGGCCGCCGCGGCGCACGCTGGCCGGATTCAGCCTCGCCGGTGCCGGCGTCTTTTGGCTCGCCCTCGCCAGCCGGCAACTGTTGATTATCCCCGACCACCTGCAGCACACGTTGATACCGGCCGCAATCCGGGCCGGCAACTGGCCGCCACGGTTGCCCTGGAACCCAGACCTTGATCTCGCATATCACCACGGTGTCGACCTGCTGGCAGGTCTCTTGACGCCACCGACGGGTCCGGACGTTTCGTTCACAACCGAAGTGCTGGGAGCCTACGCCTGGACAAGTCTCATTCTCCTCGTTGGCACGCTGCTTCTGCGTCGCGGCTCATGGTTGGGCACACTGACGCTGACGCCCTTGTTGCTGGCCGCCGGTGCCTGGACGCTTGCGTTTGGCGACCAGCCGTCGGTGCTGCGGATCCCAGTCCCCGGTGGCATCCCAGAGGCCGGGCTGCGCGCCACCCTGGCCGAGCTCTATTGGCCACGAGTGGAGTTGCCCTGGCCCTCCGAACAACACGGCGTTCCACCCAACATCTGGAAGCCTTCGTTTCCGCTGGCATACGCGCTGGCACTCGTCACATTGGAGCGGGTCAACGTTGGCCGCACCCGCTACTGGTCAGGTGCCCTTTCATTGGCCTGCCTGATTGGGTTCCTGGGCCTTGTCGACGAGGCGGTGGCCGCCGTCGTTCTCGCACTATGGGTCATGATCGAGGGTCGACGACTGCTCCAGCATCGAGGCAGGAGCACAGGAAGCCCCGCGACGGTCCTTTGCACGGCCGCCGGACCGGCGCTTGGCGCACTCTTGCTCGTTGGCGCCGGAGGCGTGTTCACCGGCGTTCTGACCGAGGGCTCACAATCTGGCGGGCTGTCCCTCGGCGCGCCGCTGGACCCGCGGGATCGAAGTGCGCTGATTTCGGCGCAGCAGTTGCCGGGTGGACTCGGGCTGCTCGAACTTGGCTCCCTGGCGGTTGCCGCGGTGGCCGTGGCATTGGAACGTCGAAACGGACTCGTAATCGCCCTTGCCTTGGGGACGGCGGCGTTTCTGCTCGCCGCCCTCACCATCCGCTACGAAATCGCGCCCTACGACATTGCCAGGCTCGATGGGCACGCGCGGAACTTTGCGTTGCTGGCGTTGCTTCTCGCGCTCAGCGTCCGCCTGGCAGCCGGACATCGGCGCTGGCGCGTCACCGCAGCGACCGCGATCTTTCTGCTCGTTATCTGGCCGGCCGTTTCCGCACCGGCTCGCCAACTCGGATTAGTCGCCACCACGGGCGTCCAGCTAGCAAACGCTGAACCTGGGGATCGCGAATTCGATGATTGGTATTGGTGGATGGGCAGATACGCGCTTCTGCGCTTCCCATCGGAACCCGTCGCCGCCTGGATCCGCGAGCACACGGAGACCGATGACAGGGTCCTATCCCCGGCACCTTATGCGATGACTGTCGCGACCGGCCGGCCCAACGCCTCCGGGTTTCAACAGTACTTGCACCTCATCCCGTACGCCGGGCCCGAGTATCTCGACGCCATTCGGCATCTGGAGCCGGCAGCGCTTAGGCGGCTGAATATCAGGTACATCCACGCTCCGGACGAATGGGCCAGCAGCCTGCCGAACCACGCCAAGAACTGGCTGGACAACCCGGAGCTGTTCGAACTAATCCTTCGCGACGGAAGTCATTCGCTCTACGGCGTGAAGCCCGCGTTTCTCAGGCTTGACGATTCTCCGCCGCCCGAATCCTACGAGGCCTTGCGGCATGCGGTGCCAGCAGGAGCCTCGGTGTTTGTGTCGCCCGCGATTGAGTCGCTGAATGCCTTTCGAGCGATGGCGATGCTCTCACACACGAATCTTCTCGAATCTGTGGAGCGGACCACCTTGAATCACCTGCGCGTCAATATTCAGACCAACAGGGTAGGCAACCAGACGCCGGACCTCGTACTGACATCCTCGCGCCTCGCGCCATCCGCGTTTGCATTTGAGACACGCGAACCCGTTTGGTGGAACGAAGACGCCGCCCTCTACTCGCCATCTCGCGCACTCGCGCCGAACACACTCTCCCCGTCACGCTTGTTCAGCGTTCAACTGTCCAACGCAGCCGCTACCGACGGTCGACTGACGTTCACCGCGGCCTTTAGCAACCGCACAACCGGAGGCTGGTCCGGCCAAGACTGGGTGGTCGTACCCGCCGACGCTGCGCCGTGGTCCTTTCCGAGCACCTGGCCAACTGACACGGCCACTCAGTGGTACGCCGGCCAAATCTCGCCACTGGCTGGGACTGCTTCTCATAGCTATGTGTTTGATCCTCGGACAGCGACGCTGGCTATTCGCGGAAGTGGCGCGAGTCCGACGAAGCTCCCGGCCTCTGGCGATCCCCTGGATCAGGGCGTTTGGATCCTGGCCGTTCGCTTGCGCAACGACTACCAACTCGCCGCACTTGTTCCCACGGTGACGATCACAGTCTCTGACACTGGCGAAGTGTCGTACCGCGTCCACGAGGGAGAGCTTGCGATCCAACCGGCGGCCGGCCCGGTCACATCACCCGAGAGGACGTTTTGAACGGCCGATGACAGGATTCCGCGTGCAGCCCGATCCGTTCACTCGCACCGGAAAATACGACACCGGCGGCGGGCTGCAATTAGGTGGTCCACGCGCAGATCTCACATATCTTGTGAACGGGCACCGCTCCTGAGATCAGACGAATGACTCTTGATCCGGAGGTAGTCGTGGGCCTCGTGCTGCTGGGGACTGAGCTCCTGGCGCTCGCAGCCGTCGGCTACGTCATTTCTCGGGTCGTACTGCGGCAGATGGACGATCGGTTGGCGCTGGCGCAGGGGCTGGTGGTCGGGCCAGCGTTGTGGGGCCTGACGGTCAACTTTGTCCTGCACGTGCTTCCGGGACGGCCCGGGGCGGCAGCTGGCTGGGTGATCGTGATTGCCCTAGTCGCTGGCCTGGTCTGGCGCGCTCGGCAGCGTCTCAAGACTCCGGCGCAAACACTGCTTGGGTTTGGCGTAGCCGGAGTCGCGGTCTTCTGGGTCGCGCTGGCTAGCCGCCAACTCTTTGGCGTTCCGGACGAGCTACTCCATTCGATGATCCCGGCCACCATTGAGGCTGGCTCCTGGCCACCGACGCTGGCCTGGAATCCGGGCGTCAACCTCGCGTATCACTACGGCATAGACCTGCTGCTCGGGCTCTTGGCACCGCCACTTGGACCCGACCTTGCGTTCACCACCGAAGTCGTCAGCGCGTACGCCTGGACCAGCCTGATACTGCTCACAGTCGCGCTCCTCGTGCGACACGGCGCCTGGGCGGGCACATTAGCTCTCGCGCCGTTGCTGCTGGCCGCCGGTACGTGGACGCTGGTTTTTGGCGAGCAACCCTCGTTGCTGCAAGTACCCATCCCGGTCGGCGGCCCCGAGGCCGGACTGCGAGCCTCGCTCGGGGGACTGTATTGGCCATCGGTCGAGTTGCCGTGGTCCTCGGAACACGACGGCGTGCCAACAAACATTTGGAAACCGTCATTCACGTTCGCCTACGCGCTGGCTGTTGCGACGCTCGAGAGGTTGGCGGTGCCCGGCGACGGAACCTGGCCATCGACCCTTGCGCTGGCGGCTATGTTGGGATTTCTCGGCCTGCTCGACGAGACGGTGGCCCCAGTCGTGCTCGTGCTGTGGCTTGTCGTAGCCGCCGGGCGAGCGCTCAGATATCGACCAACGTACGGGAAATTTGGCCCCGCAGTCTTGCGCGCCACGGCTGGTCCGGTTATCGCCGTGGCCCTGCTGATTGCGGGCGGCGGGGTGCTTACCGGCATTCTGGCCGGAAGCACTGGATCCAGCGAGGTCACGTTTGGATGGCCTCTGGATCCGCGGACCCGCAATGCCCTGACTTCAGTGTCTCCGTTACACGGCGGGCTGGGTCTCCTTAGACTTGGATCTCTAGCGGTCGCCGGATCCGCCGTCCTGCTAGCCCGGCGCAACTCGCTGGTACTGCTCCTTGCATCGGGTGCCGTGACCTTTCTCCTTGGCGCGCTGACGCTGAGATACAACCTCGCCCCACACGACGTAGCCCGATTCGACGGCCACGCCCGCAACTTTGCGTTGTTGGCTCTTATGCTGGCGCTCAGTGCCCGCCTGGCGGCCATGCGGCCGAATCTCAGGTATGCGGCGGCTGCCGTGGTCTTCCTGCTGCTTACCTGGCCCACCGTCGCCGCGCCAGCACGCAAGCTTGGCTTAGCCATTGGCCACGGCGTACAGATTGCCAACGCCGGACCGGAGTCACGCCTGTTCGGCGACTCCTACTGGTGGATGGGGCGATATGCGCTTGAGCGCTTCCCGTCCGAACGCATCGCCGCCTGGATCCGTGACCATACCGACGTTGACGCGCCAGTCCTCTCGCCGGCGCCATACGCCCTCACCATCGCCACCGGCCGGCCCAACGCCTCGGGCTTCGCCGATTACCTTCACACTCGCCCTTACGCTGGCCCCGGATATCTGGATGCCGTTCGTCTGCTCGAGCCGGCGGCGCTTAGGCGACTGGGCATCAAATACGTTCACGCACCTGACGATTGGGCCAACACACTGGCCGACCGGGCCAGGCGCTGGCTTCAAGACCCGTCACTGTTCGAGCCGCTGATACGCGATGGCGTCCACACGCTGTATCGGGTACAGCCGGCATTCCTTGCGCTTGAAGTCCAGCCGGCGCCCGGGTCGTTTGAAGCCCTCCGGCACGCCGTTCCGAGAGG
Organism: Chloroflexota bacterium; assembly: GCA_026707185.1. Next base: position 19,387 of record JAPOXI010000057.1, on the reverse strand, counting down.
TTCGGGGGCATATCTGTCGCCCGCCAACGGCTCGCTGGATACGTTCCGAGTCGTGGCGGTGCTGTCGCACGCCCGCCTGCTGGGATCCCCGGACCGGGCCGCCCTGCATCTCCAGGCCCACATCCCGTCGGCCCCGCTCGACGGCCAGACCGCCGAATTCGTCGTCACAGCCGCGCAGCTTGCTCCGTCCATGTTTTTGCCGGATGCACGCCGCCCGGTCTTCTGGAACGAGGAGATTGCCGTTTACGCCCCGGACGGCGCGATTGCGCCAGTTCGAGAGGCGCCTCCGCGGCCGTTCCGGGTGCAACTTCAAGACGCCGACGAGTCCGGCGCTCGCCTGAAGTTCACGGCCACCCTTGCCGATAGATCCGGCGAAGGCTGGACCGGCCAGGACTGGTTGGTCGTGCCCGCCGACAATTCGCCGTGGGCCTTGCCACGCATTCGGCCAACAGATCCGGCCGTGCAATGGTTCGCCGGCCAGGCAAGTCCGGAGCCCGGGTCAATCACGCATCGCTACGAGTACGACCCACAGGCGGTGACGCTTAGCTTGCGGGATGCGCAGCCGGAACCGATCCGGCTGGACTCGTCAGGCGATCGACTGGCCCCGGGCGTGTGGATCCTGGCCGTGCGGCTCCGCAGTGCGTATCAACTCTCCGCGTTCATCCCGGTGGCGAAGGTCGTGGTTTCCCAATCCGGCGACCTGTCGTACGAGGTGTACGAAGGCGAATTCGGGGTCAATCCCTCGCCAAGACCGCCTGAACCCTAGCAACGAGCGAGCGCAGAAGCCCGCAACGGACCCTCGCACCCCGGGTGTATTCGCCGTCCTCCGCCTGAAACGCCGCTCAGATCAACTGCTCACGCCAGGTGGGGGGCGCGTGCTCGCTTCCTACTTCCAGGCTGTCGGGGAGATAGACCGGCTCGCGCGGGCCAACCTCGCGTGCCCATCGCACCATCGCCTCCACTCCCTCCCGAAGGCTCGTCGTGTTTCGCAATCCCAGAATCTCTTCAGCCGCATCGTGCGCGCAGTAGGCGTTCTTCACCTCCAGCGGCCGAGCCGGCATAGACTTCGGCTCCAGGCCGGCCGGCCACGGTCCTCCGTCAAAGAAGACGTCGCGGACCACATCCGCAAGCTGGTTGATCGACACGTCCTCCGACGAGCCCACGTTGAAGATTCGTCCGTTTGACTGGTCGCTGAGGCCGCCGTCCACCATCACTGGATTCGTGTCACCGATGTACGAGTACGCGCGGCGTTGCTCACCGTCGCCGTAGATGTGGAACGCGCGGCCCCGTAGCAGGGCATTGATGAAGATCGCCACGACGTTGCGATAGGGGTCAGCCAGGTTCTGGCGCTCGCCGTAGACGTTGTGCGGCCGAAAGATGGCGTAGTCAAAGCCGTGCACCGCCGATAAGTGCTCGGTGGCGGCCTCCATCGAAGCCTTCATTGCGGCGTACACGTCCTCCGGCAGGCGCGGCATCGTCTCGCTAAACGGAGGCTGTTGCGCGCCGTACACACTCATCGAACTGACCAAGACCATCTTCGACAGCCCGCACTTGATGGCCGGGACCAGCGTGTTCAAGTACCCGACCACGTTGTTGTCCATCGAGCTGAGTGGTGTGAATTGACTGCGCCCCTCGGTAGCGTCCGCCGCGTAGTGAAAGATGACCTCGGGATGCGACGCTTCAACCAGTGCGGCCGCTGCTTCGCGGTCAGCCAGGTCGCATTCCACGAACTCGGCGGCTGGGTTGACGTTTTCCACGTAGCCGCCGATTAGGCTGTCGGCGGCGGTGACATCATGACCTTGGTCGAGAAGACGGTCCACGGCATGGCTTCCCATAAAGCCAGCCGCGCCGGTTACCAGCACGCGCATGGGCTGCGTCAGCGCACTCCGATCAGAATCCGCGAGTCCGGTGATATGGCGCCTGGCGTCCGCCGCGCCGGGCGGATTCTAGCCCAGAGCCGCGGGCAACTTCTCCGTGCCAGGTTCTTCGCGGCGCTCGCCGAGCCCTTCGCTGAGACCCGCAATCTCCACATTGGACACCCCAGCACACATACAGCCCCTGCTGGAGCCCAGGGTGGGACTCGAACCCACAACCTGCGGTTTACAAATCCGCTGACCGGCTGTTCCGGACAGTACCCAATGGGTCCGGCCCACCTGTAGATCGGCCTCGAACTGTCTCGGGCGGACGCCGGTCGTCTGCGCCAGTCTCCGAAAAACTTGTCCAACCGCTTGTACCCGCGAGGGCGCAGGCGTAGGCATGGCGTGGAACCAGGTCCACCAGACCCTCCGCGACCACCGAAAGACGATGCGGCTGGCTCGCATCCTGGGCTGCCACCGCGCGAAAGCGGCCGGCCACCTCGTCTTCTTATGGGGGTGGGCCCTCGGCAACGTCCCCGCGGACGGCTCGCTGGAGGGCATCAGCGACGAGGATCTGAAAGACCAGGCCCTGTGGGGCGGTGCCGCGGACAAGTTCGAGGCGGCCCTGGTCGAGGCCGGGTTCATCGACGCGGAGCCGCGCCGCCTGCACGACTGGCCGGACTACACCGGCGAGTTCTACAAGGTCGAGACGCGCCGCCGGCAAGCCCGAGAGCGGCAGCGGCGGTCACGCGCCAGTCGCGCGGCGGTCACGCCCACGTCACGCGCAACGTCACAGGCCAGTCACGCGCCTGTCACGCGTGACACGAGTGTGACTGCCCCCCCAAGTCACGCGCCTAGACAAAGACTTAGACAAGAGCAAGAGAGCTCTCTTAAGACCAGCCAAGACCGCGCCCACGCGCGCGAGGACCGCCCCCAGTCGCAAGCCGAGTTTGAGGCGGCGGTGCGCCGGGCAGAGACCCGCGAGGAGCGCGACGGGCTGGTCCTGGAGGCCTTCCACTGGCAGCACGACGTCCTGCCGTTGAAGAAGAAGCGGCAGGCCCTGCTGGGGTACTGCCGAAACTACGGCCACGCCCACGTCCTGGAGACCGTGTTCAGGGCCGGTGAGGCATTCCCGGACCATCCCGAGGCCTACGTGCTCAAGATGCTGGCGACGCCGCCGACGCGGGACCCCACCGGGGCCGACCACAAGCGCCGCTCAGAGCAAGCCCTGGCCGAGTTGGAGCGCATGGAGGCTGAGGCGTGACGCTGGCCACGATGCCGACCAGGCACGACCAGTTGCCGCCCCAGGACATCGACGCGGAGCGTGGGCTGCTGGGTAGCCTGCTGATCGACCCGCACGCCATCGAGCGGGTGATCGACGTCGTGCAGGGGCCGGACTTCTACCGGCCGGCCCACCAGCGGGTGTTCGAGGCGTGTGCTCGCCTCTACCTGGACCGCGACCAGATCGACTACCTGACCGTCACGTCCCGGCTGCGGGACGACGGGCTGCTGGACGAAGCCGGCGGCGAGGAGCGCGTCGTCGAGTTGGCCAGTGCCACGCCGACGCCGTTCCACGTCGAGACCTACGCCCAGCTCGTCGCCGAGGCGGCCCGCAAGCGGGCCCTGATCCAGGTAGCCACGGACGTCGTGACGCAGGTCTACCGCAGCGGGGAGGACACCACGGCCATCGTCGAGTCGGCGATGGCGCGGCTGGACCGGCTGGCGCGCGACCCGGCGCGCAGCCAGGGCTTCATGCGGTTGGGTGACGCGTTGCCGGCGGAGCGGGATCGGATCGAGGAGGCGATGCGGGCCTACGCCGCCGGCGATCCCGTGGGGCTGCCGACGAACTGGCCGGTGATCGACCGCGCCGGGCTGCTCATGCGCGGCGAGTTGGTGCTGCTGGCGGCCGAACCCGGCGTCGGCAAAACGGCGCTGCTGCTGAACCTGATCCAGCGGTACGCGGCCCGCGGCATCGGCGTCATGCTCGCGGAGTTTGAGATGTCCACCAGCGCCGTGCTCCAGCGCGTGATTTCGGCCCTGTCCGGAGTGTGGGCGACGCGGCTGCGCACGGGCCAGATGGGCGAGGCCGAGTACGAACGCGCCGTCAAGGCCATGGGGCGCATCGACGAGTGGCCGGTCTACGAGTTGGGTGGAGCGATCCCGACCGTCGTGGGCCTCGGCCGCGACGTGCGCCGGCAACAGCGCCAGCACCCGTGCGAGGTGCTGCTGGTGGACTACATGCAGTTGATGCCCCGCGTCGGCCACGGGCGCGAAACCGAAGCCGATCTCGTGGGGCAGGTGAGCCAGGCGCTCAAGCGCCTGGCCTACGACGAGGAGTTGCTGGTGGTGGCGGTGTCGTCGCTGAACCGCCAGGGGCAGCGGGCGGTAGACGCGCTGGACCGGCTCCGCGGCTCCGGCCAGCTCGGATTTGACGCCGACTGGGTGTTGACGATGGCGAAGGATCCCGACCGGCACGGACTGGAGTATCAGCGCGTGGTCGCGCGGCAGGTGACGATCTCGAAGGCGCGGCACGGCCAGTCGGACGTGACCCAGTGGCTGGCGTTCGACAAGCAGCACCAGGTGATCTCGCCCATCGAGGCGCCGGACGACGTGCTGTACATCGGCTTGCTCTCCACCGCCCAAGCAGTGTTTCTCGCAGGCGACGCGCCCTTCACCACCTGGAACGTCGACCTGGAGTTTGGCGTCAACGGCGGGGCGGCCGAGACCACCAGTGTCGACTACTGGGACATCGGGGACGGTTGGGCGGCGGTCAGCGGGCTCAGCGACGGCACGGTGGTCGTCGGCTCAAGTCGGAACTTCCCGTTTCGGCGTGACGGTGCGCTGGCCTGGACGCTGCCCTAGCCTCGTTGACGAATCCCTGGCCGGATCCGCATTGACGGCCCGGCAACGGCACCCCGCTAGCGGCGCGTGATAAACATCGCCAGCGGTCGGCGTGTCACCGGAACCGCGGCCTCGTCGCTGGCCGCGGTGAGCCGATAGATCGGTCCGTCGAGCGTCAGCACAAGCATCTCGCCTTCGGCATCAACGCCGAACGAAACGATGAGATGCTGAATCCTGGCAAGCGTTCGCATGCGCCAGCTGTCGCTCGCGTCCGTGACCCGTGCCCAAATGCGGCCGCTGCAGAAGTCGCCGAACACGTACGTGCCCTGCAGCCGGGGGATGGCCGTCCCACGATAGACGGCCCCTCCGATAATCGCGCAATTCCCCTGGCGGTGGGAATATTCAATGATCGGTGCCGTCACGTCGCCGATGTCGGTGCACGGCGAGTCGTAGATGTTCCCGTGTCCTTCAAGCGCATGCGCCCTGAGCGACGCCGATTCCTCAACGCTGGCGCACAGCGTGCCCTCGAGCCGCGGCCAGCCCAGGTTGTCCCCGGGGCCCGCCACAGTCACTTCTTCCTGCCAAACGCTGCCGACATCGGCGACCCACAGGCGCCCGTCCGTTGCATCGATCGACATTCGCCAGGGATTCCGCAGGCCATAGGCCCAGACTTCCGGGCGAATGTCCGGACGGCCGACCCACGGGTTGTCGTCGGGGATGCGATAGGGCTCGACCGCTGACGCATCGCGAACATCGATTCGAATGATCTTTCCGTGCAGCGATGTCAGATCCTGGGGACACGTCAGGCACTCGGCATCGCCAACGCCCAGATACAGCATGTCGTCGAGTCCGAACCGGATGGCCCCGCCGAAGTGCAATTCCGATCGCGTGGGCCTCTCGATGTCCAGGATCACCAGTTCGCCGTGGGCCATGGCGCGACCGTCGACAACGGGAAAGCGGGAAAGGCGCGCCACGGTTGTGCGTGGATCGGCTGGGCTTGGGCGCGTGTAGTAGACGTAGATGTAGGCGTCGTCGGGGAAGCGCGGATCAACCGCCAGGCTCAGCAGGCCTTTCTCGCCGCCGTCGGCATCGACGACCGCCGTGAGGTCAAGGATCGGGAACGCACGGTGTCGCGGCGTGAGCCGGACGATGGCACCCGACCTGCCGGCGATCGCGAGGCCGCCGCTGGGCCACCGGGCCACATCGACGGGGCCTTGGACCGGCGAGGATTCAGGACCGACGGCCTGCAGCAGCACATGAGGACGATGGCGAGGATCGACCGCCGTGTGCGCCGATCGCCAGCAGACGACGTCGGTCCGGGCATCCAGCGCGCAGGAGGTGTGCCAGCCCGAGCTGAGCGACGTGAAGCGGCCAGGGGGCGCAAAGGTGCCAGCCGCTGAATCGTCTGGCTCGCCGCCCCAGCACGTCACCCAGCCGCCGGACTGTCGTCCGCAGCTGTGGTCATGACCGGCGCTGATGTGCGTGAAGGCTGTCGACGGCGGATGCGCTTGGCCGGCCTCGTTTGCTCCCTGGCACAACGGCATGCCGTCATCTCGCACGACGCACGTGTGGGCGATCCCGACAGCCACGGTCCGAAACGGTCCGTCGCGCGAGTGGGCGCGCCCATCGTCATTCTTGCCCCAGCAGACGAGGGCGCCGGACGTGGACAACCCGCAGCTATGCTCCGCTCCGGCACCGATCGTCGTGAACGGGACGCCCACCGGCGGTGTCGCGCGGCCGTTAGCATCGCGGCCCCAGCAGGTCGCGTCCGTGCCGTTGAGGGCGCAGGCATGGTCCCATCCGGCGTCAATGACCGTGAACCGCCCCACCGGGGGCTCGGCTTGCCGGTGGTTGTTGCGGCCCCAGCAGGCGAGCCGCCCGTCAGTCTGGATGCCGCACGTAAAATGCCACCCCGAGGCGAGTGACGAAAACCGCGCGCGATCCGGCACGTTGAGTTGACCGTGATCGTTTACCCCCCAGCACACCGCCCGCCCGTCGGCTCGCAACGCGCACGTGTGGTTTTCTCCGGGCGCCACCGACACGAAGTCCGCGGGCGAGACGGCGTCGACGGCCACCGGAGGCGTCGCTGCTTCGGCCGTCAGCACGCGCGGCCGCAAGACCGAGGACCGCACATTGGGCGTTGGGTCAGTCGCCGGCGCTGGTGCCGGAACGTCCGCGCAGGCCGCCAGCAGCAGGCTTCCGAGCATGGCCCTCCACCACAAGGCCAGAAGCACGCGCACGGCCGCGCGGGCGCTAATGCAAGTTCACCAGAGGTGTTGGACCGCGATCCATTCGAGCACGCGGATCAGGCCGGCGACAGCGAGGGCCATACCGGCGATCACCAGGACTGTGGCCGCAAGATCTGCTATAGCCGCCAGCACCGATCGACCCCAACTCGTCACACGCATTTAGCACGCCGTTTTTTCTTGACACGTCGTCATCCCAGCAACCCACCGGCGACCGCTCGGCAGGACGCGACATCGACGTGGCCGTATCCCTTGCCGCGAAGCCGCGCTCCGAAGGCATTCTCGGCAGAGAACTCCACCGTCAGCACGAGGATGCGCCCGCCTTGCACCAGCGTCGTGCGATAGAAGGTATCGACATGTTCAAAGCTATCCGGGGAAACAAGCTCGTCCTTGATCAACTCGTTCGTTTCCCGGTGAGACCCATCCCACGCGCTCAGACACTTCTTGGCTGCGGCATCGGCCGCGACTGCGGGGTTGGTGGGCATACGATAGGGCGTCCGTGCGCGCGTTGGTTGCCGGGTGGTCGGCGCTGCGGCACGCGTCGCGGCTGCTGTCGGCGTCGCCTTCATCGCGCTGAGATCGACAAGTTCGCGCTTGTGCTCTAGCTGGTCGCCGCAGGCAAAGCCGTCGTCGTCGCCGTCCGGCTGACTGGGCACAAGCTCTCGCTGGACGGCCACGCGACCCTGGGTATCCAGCCGCAGCAGGTAGGTGGGTACGTCGTCGCAAGCGGCGTACGTCACGAGCGGCGTCGCTGTCGGCGTCGGTCGTGGCGTTGGCGTCAACGTGGGTGTGGACGTTGGGGCCGGTGACGCTAAAGGCGAGGTTGTGGCCGCCAATGCCTGAGTTCCCGCGTCTACGGTGCCGTTCGGCGTCGCGGTCGGTTGCAACGTCGGACGTGGCGCAGCCGCCGCCCTCTCGGGATTTGGCTCTGTACCGCTGGTAGCAACTCCAATAACTGCCGCCGCGATCAGAAGAACCAAACCGACGACGACGAGACCGACGCATCCCTGGAAGGCATTCTTCACACGTCACGATCCGAATCGCGTCATGCTCCAACGCACCTGGCCCACGATCTCCGTGGTCTCTCGGTTCCAGCGGGTCGAGGGGTACTGGACGTTGTCGCACGTCCACCACCAGCCGGGGCCGCATTGCTTGGACCGCTTCACGAACAGCTCGGTCCCTGTCTGAATCACAAACAGCCCGTTCATGACGGGTCTGGTCTGCAGGCCGTCCACCAGCAGGGCGCAGCCATCGGGCAGCGTGGGCGCCATGGAATCGCCCGCCACCAGGAAGACCTTGCAGTACTCCGGCACCATGCCGTCGGCTTCCAGCCGGTGCCGATGGAACACGAAGGGTCGGGCGTCCGACGGGAAATGCGTCACGGTGCCGCCGCTGATGCCCGCCGCGGCCACCTGGGGGTAGACGGGCACGAACGACGCCACGATGTCACTGTTGTTCGCCTCGTCCGTCCAGTACGGATCCACCAGAGCGCCGACGGAGGTGCCAAGCTCGGCGGCCAGATCCCGGAGTCCCGCATGGGTAATCCCTTTCCGGCCGTTCACAATCCGATTCAGATAGTTCGGCGAGCGCCCGAGGCCGAGGGACACGTCGTACTGCGACCGCCCCGACCGAGAGACAGCCGCTTTGATGTTCGCGGCCAGCACCTGGTCGATGTTCGTCTGCGGCAGTGTTCGGAGCCGTAAGGAACGCTGGCCTAGTTTCCATAACTTGTGGTTGACACGCTAGGCCCTATTGGGTAACGATATGTACCCATCAGGTATACGTCCGTCGAAGGGACCGTGCATGGGAACGAACGAAATCCGCAAGCTCCGCGGCCGGATCGCCGAGAGTGGCATCAGGCAGCAGGCGCTCGCCAGCGCGATGGGCATGGACCCCAGCGCGCTGAGTGCCGTGCTCAACGAACGCCGGCGAACCCCGGACGGATTCGTGGAGCGCACCCACGCCGCGCTGGAACGTCTCGAAGAAGCCGAGGCGGCCGCCGACGAAGCCAGACAGCGGGTGCTGGCTGGAGCCAGTGAGTGAGCAGGCCCACGCCTGACCCGACAGCAAAACAGGGGCCGGACGTTTAGCAGGACCGACCCCTGTTGCGCCGAAAAGGAGCGTATATCCAATGGCGCAGAGCAAGTATAAGCCCAAGCCCGGAACCTGCCCGCGATGCGAGGCGTTGAAGAACCGGGCGCCGGACTCGCAGATCTTGGACACGGTGTGGCAGGAGCCCGCGACCAGCGCGGTTCGGTCGCAGGGCGACCGCAAGTTCGGCCACTGGTGGCGCGTCATGTACCCGCCCACCGCGCCCGAGTTCAGCATGGACCGGCTCTGCACCGAGTTGCGGGTGGTGGCGAAAGAAGCCGCCGCATGAGCCGCCTCGGGTACGTGACCGCCGTCCTCTTGTTCGTCGCCTGGTCGCTGGCCTGTCTCGCGCTCGGGGCGCAACTCGCCATCGCCCACTGGATCGAATGGGTGACGCCATGAGCCGGCGGAGCGTGCGCGTCACGACCAACCGCGGCCGCTGGTACACCGACAAGGACACGCGGCCCTACTGGAGCGCGACCACGATGCTGGACGTGCTGCCGAAGCCCTGGATGGAGGACTGGGCCACGAAGCTGGCGGCCGAGTACGCGCTGAGCCACCACGAGGAGATCGGCCGGATGCTCCGCGGCGGGGACCACCTGGCCGCGCTCGAATCGCTCGTCGCCGGCGATCTCGACCAGGCGGTCGAGTTGCTGCGGGCCGCCAAGCCGCAGCCGCGCAAGGCCATCTCGATGTTGAAGGACGGCGACATCGCCGGGGCGATGTGCCGCTTGCTGTCGATCAGCCGGGAGGACATCCGGAGGAAGATCAGCGGGGCGTCCCGCCGGTACTCGCGCGAGCGCATGGACGTCGGGTCGGAGGTCCATGAGGCCATCGAGGCGTTCGTGTTGGGCAAGCCCCGGCCGACCATCACGGACCCCGAAATTGGCGCGCACATGGACCGTTTCGGGGAGTTCCTGCGGGACTTCCAGCCGGTGTTCGAGGCGTCGGAACTGACCGTGTTCAACCGCACGGAAAGCTACGCCGGCACGCTCGACGCCATCATCCACCTCGACGGCGACCGCTGGCTGCTCGACATCAAGACCGGCAAGGCCGTCTACCCGGAGGTGGCGTTGCAGTTGGCGATGTACCGGCACGCGGAGTTTTTCCAGCTGCGGGACGGCGAGGAACACCCGGTACCGGAGACCGTCGGCGGTTTGGTCCTGCACTTGCGGGCCGACCACTGTGCGCTCGTGCCCGTGCAGTGTGACGAGCCCATCTTCAAGACGGCGCTCCACGCCCGCGAGATCTTCCGCTGGCAGCGGGAGATCAGCACCGGCGTCGTCCAGGACCCGCTGACGCCGCCGGCGCTGGAGATGCCCGATGCCGATTGAAACCATCGAGCGCCAACGCAAGCTGCGGGAGTTGGGGCGGATCCGCCTGGGCGAACGCGGCCCGCGCGGCCGGCCGGTGCGCCTCGACACGTTCCGGTTCACGTCGGCCAGCCGCGAGTTGATCGAGCAGATCGCGGCCAGGTTCGGCGGGGAGATCAAGCCCTGGCAGTCGCAGCGCGGCCCCGAGTGGGAGGTGGTCACCGAGGCCAACGAAATCGAGATCGTGCTGCCGCCCCGCAAGTACCTCGAACAGTGGTTTGAGTTGTGGGTCCAGAGCGGCCTCCAGCGGCGCTGCAACGGCGTCACCGAGCAGTTGACGCAAAGCGACTGCCTGTGCTCGGACGACCCGCAGGAGCGGGAGTGCAAGCCGACGACGTACCTCTGGCTGATCCTGCCGGGGACCAAGAGCGTCGGGACCTGGCGGCTCATGACCGGCAGTTGGTTCGCCGCCGGCGAGTTGGCCGGCGTCGCCGACCTGCTGGCCCTGGGCAGCGCCAACAACGTCATGATCCCGGCAACGCTGCGGATCGACCCGCGGATGCGGATGCGGGACGGCAAGACGAACCGCTACGCGGTGCCGGTGATCGACGTCAAGGTGGATCCCAGCCAGCTCGCGCGCGGCGAGTTGCCGGACGAGATGCGGAAGGTGCCGCAGCTTGGGGACGGGCGGCGGGGCACGCAGCGCGTGCCGCTCGGGGAGGCCCCGAAACTGCCGGAGGACACCGCGTTCGAGCCGCCGACCATCGACGCGGAGTTTGAGCAGGTCGACGAGATCGACCAGGAGATGCCGGCGCCCGCGCAACATTCCGCGACCGCCGATGCGGTCACAGAACGTGGCACGCCGGCGCAGGTGTCCGATTCTTCGACCTCAGATGAGGTTGGAAAACCGGACACGTCCCCGCCGCCGGAGGGGTGGCCGTGGGAGGCCGCCGCGGTTCCCGACAAGCTGCAGGAGGCCTGGCAGACATGGCAGGCGTGGGTGAAGGGCTGCGACTCCACCGCGGCGATTGACGCGCTGGCGGAGCACTTCGAGGCCACGTACCCGCCCGACGATCAGGTCCGCAAGACCATCAGCTCGATGTTCTACGTCGAGGTCCGGAAGCGGAGGGAGGACCTGGGATGAGGAGAGACCCGAAAAACGGTCACATTCCACACGACTGGGACCGGGCCCCGACGCTCAGCAACTTCCTGAGGGTGAAATACCGGCGCTGTTCGTCGGCCGTCTGTGACGAGCCGCTGTGCCCTACGTGCGGGGAGTGCCCGAAGGGCTGCGGCTTCTTCGACCACGAACGCAACCCGCATGAGGACTGTGTGAAGGAGGGGAAAGCATGAGGGCGATGACGCTGTGGGAGTTGTATGCCAGCGCGATCGCGCGGGGTTTCAAGACCACCGAAACGCGCAGCTGGGCGCCGCCCAGTGAGCTGGTCGGGCAGCGGATTGCGATTCACGCGGCCAAGCGCCGGGTGGACACGCGCGAGATTCCGCTGGAGATGGCGCGGCAGCTTGAAGTCGACTGGCCCGACTGGATGGAGCATGTCTGGCAGGAAAAACTGCCCTACGGCTGCGTGGTGGCCACCGCCAAGCTGGCGGACGTTCGCCAGGTGACGCACCTCGGCCGCGACGGCGTGGTGCGCTACGTCTCGCCCCCGTTCAAGCACGACCCCGAGCAGGGAGTGGTGTGGGAGGACACGGGCACGATGCAGGCGGACCCGTACGGCGACTACAGCCTGGACCGGATTCTGTGGGTGCTCGAGGACGTCCAGGCGCTGGCGCAGCCCGTGCCCGTGCGCGGTCGCCAGGGCCTCTGGACGCTGCCGGATGAGGCGCTGATTCTGCCGTGAGCACCGTTTTTTCCGACGACCGCCGCTACCGCTACCGCTTGGAACGCCAGGTGTGTCTGCTGTCCGAGGGCCTCGTGCAGTTCATCATGCTGAACCCCTCGACGGCCGACGAGACGGCGGACGATCCGACGATCCGGCGCTGCATCGACTTCACGCGCCGCTGGGGATTCGGCCGGCTGGTCGTCTGCAACCTGTTTCCGTACCGGGCCACGGATCCCCGCGAGTTGCGCCGGGAGCACTGTGACGCCCTGGCGCTCAACAGCGGCGATCCCGTCTGGCTGGAGCAGCGCCGTAACTGGAAGCACATCGAGTTTGCGGCCAACGAGGCAGACCGCATCGTGGTGGCGTGGGGCACGCACGGCGAGATCCTGAACGCCGGCGACGTCTACCGGCGGCGGCTGACCGAAGCCGGCTACCGGCTGCACGTGCTGGGCATGACCAAGGACGGCCAGCCGAAGCACCCGCTCTACGTGCCGGCGGCCACCGAGTTGCAGCCCTGCCCCCCGACGGTCGACGGATGAAACGCCAGATGCCCAAGATCGAGAAGACCTGCCCCGAGTGCAACCGTCCGCTGGTGGTTCGACGGCAGCGGGCGAGCGGGACGCGGTTCCTGGGCTGCTCCGGCTGGCCCGAACACTGTCAGCACACCGAGGCGATCCCCGAGAGCGTTCGCATGCAGTTGTCGGGCGCGCCCCGGCTAGATGGGTTTTAGCGATGGGCGACAAGTCACGAATCGAGTGGACGGACGCCTCGTGGAACCCGACCACGGGCTGCGACACGATCAGCGAAGGCTGCGACAACTGCTACGCCAAGCGGGACGCGCCGCGCTTGCAGAAGATGATGGCGAGCCAGGGCGTGGACGCCTACCAGCGGGACGGCGCAGAGCCTCGCTCCGGCAAGGGCTTCGGGTTCCAGACCTACCCCGAACGGCTGGCCATCCCGCGCCGCTGGACACGGCCGCGGCGGATCTTCGTCAACAGCATGTCGGACCTGTTCCACGAGGAAATGGAGATCCCGTTTCTGGAAGCCGTGTTCGACACGATGCACGACTGCCCGCGGCACACGTTCCAGGTGCTGACGAAGCGCCACCGCAACATGCACCGGCTGCTCGCCGGCGGCTGGCCGCACAGCCCGTGCAGCGGCCCGATCGCGGACCATCGCGCGGAGCCGTTGCCGAACCTCTGGCTGGGCGTCAGCGTCGAGAATCAGACGTGGGCCGACGCCCGCATCCCGTGGCTGCTCAAGACGCCGGCGCGGGTGCGCTGGCTGTCCATGGAACCGCTGCTCGGGCCCGTGGATCTGTCGGAGTGGCTTGGCCTCGGCGACTGGTGGTGTGACATGTGCGATGCCTTCGTCAGCGCCGAGCAGGTAACTGGCGACGAAACGCACGTGAACTGCGGCATGGAGGTCGAGTGGAAAGCGGTGCTCGATTGGGTGGTGGTGGGCGGCGAGTCCGGCCCAGGGTTCCGGCCGATAGATCCGGCGTGGGTCCGCAATCTGCGTGACCAGTGCGTCTTTGCCGGGGTGCCGTTTTTCTTCAAGCAATGGTCGGGCCTCCGGCCCAAAGCCCTCGGCCGCGAGTTGGACGGCCGCACGTGGGAGGAGTACCCCGCATGAGATCCCGTTTTCGACGCCGGCGACGCGCGGCCGCCCAGTCGCCGATCGCCATGTGGACTGACCTGGCCGCGTCGGCCTTCACGCCCGCGCCCGGGTCGCGGCGCGACGATCCCGAGGAACGCGCCAAGGCCCTGGCCAGACGAAAGAAGCCGCAGACGGCGCGGCGGCGCACCGACGTCCAGGCCACGCGCACCGAGCGGCCGAGCCGCCAGCGGCGCCGCTGGTGGGAGCGCACGTTCGGCACGCCGTACACGGGACAGTTGACCGAGGCCGAGGAGGAGGCACGCAGATGATCAGGCGTATAGCTTGCTGGGTGGGCAGACACTCGTACAAGAATCGGTCTGCCCCTCCGTACTACAGCTGGCGGGAATGTGTGCGGTGCGGAGCCCGTCGTACCTTCGGTCTGATCCCGCCTCCGGCGCCGAATCCGCCGCCTCCGCCGCCTCCCTTCCGGGGGAGCCTCGATCTCGAGCAGTGAGCGACGCCGCCCTGATGGAACATCGCCGGCAGACGGGCGAGCGAGCCGCCCTCCAGGAGAAACGCTCGGCCATCCGCGGCCCGTTCTACCGGTGCCATCCCGACGTCGCCTGCGGCGTGTACCACGACGCCGGCGACCTGCGCTGGATCGAGCGCGCGTGGGTGTCGGAAGGCTGCCTGTTCGGGTGGGTGTGCCGACCGACGGCGGTGGCGTGCTGCGCCCACTGCGTGATGGTCTGGGACGGCGCGGACCTGACGCTGGCCGACTTCGTGGCGGAACACGGCCCATGACGCGCCGTTCAAGCCGAAATACGCCGATTTCCGCCCGGACCCCTACCAGAACCCATTTCAGCCGCCAAACGCCGTCCTGCGCCAATCTGGGCACGTCCTGGGCGCGTTCCGCTAGGTTCCTCACTCCGCACCCGGGCTTGGAGGCACACGATGGCTAGCGCGACCGCCGCACGGGCTGACCGCCTGACGCTCACCCCGGCCCAAGTCGCCGCGGAACTCCAATGTCACCGCGGCGTTGTGTACGAGCTGATTCACAGCGGGGAGCTGGCCAGCTTCAAGCTCGGGGCCAAGAATCACCGGATCCCGCGCGAGGCGCTGGAGCAGTTCATCCGGGACCGCGCCGGCATGGAGGCGGACGATGGCTAGCTACACCAAGCGGGGCCGGCGGTGGCTCTGCCGGGTGTACAGCCCGATCCTCGGAAAGACCGTCGGCCGCACGGGCCGCACGAAGCGCCTGGCCCTGGCGGCCGCCGAGGCCCGCCGGCGCGAGCTGGAAGGTGGCCTGCTGGCCGACGCGGAAACCTTGACCGTCGCCGAGTACTTGCGCCGCTGGCTGGACGATCACGCGGCCTACGTCTCCGAGCGGACGTTGACCCGCTATCGGTCGCTCGTCGAGTTGCACATCCTGCCAACGCTGGGCGGCCGCGCCGTCGGCCGGCTGCATCCGGTCGACGTGCAGGGCTGCTACCGCCACCTGGCCGCCGAGGGCCGGCGCGACGGCAAGCGCGGCGGCCTGCACCCGCGAACCATCGGCCACGTGCATCGGGTTCTTCACAAAGCCCTGGCCGACGCCGTGCGGTTGCAGATTGTCGGGCGCAACGTGGCCGCGGCGGTTCAGCCGCCCCCGGTGCCTCGCCGGCGGATCGACGCGCCGACCGTCGAGTCCATCCACCAGGTCTTCGCCGCGGTGGCCGGCACGCTGGTCGAGCACGAGACGCGATTCACGGCCTACACGGGCATCCGGCAAGGCGAGCTGGTGGCCCTGCGGTGGGCGGACCTTGACCTCGAGGCCGGCACGGCGCGGATCGAGCGGGCCATGACGCGGGTGCCGCATCGCGGGATTGTCGAGACCCCGACCAAGTCGCACGCGAGCGATCGGCTGGTGCCCCTGGCGCCGCCCCTCGTCACGGCGCTGCGCACGCACCGGGCCATGCAGGCCCAGCACCGGCTCAACGTCGGGGCGGCGTGGGAAAACCTCGACCTGGTGTTTCCGTCGTCGGTCGGGACGCCGCAGGATCCGCGCAACGTGCTCCGGCGGTTCCAGGCCGCGCTCGACGACGCCGGCTGTCCGCGGATGCGCTGGCACGACCTGCGGCACTGTTGCGCCAGCCTGATGCTGAGTGCCGGGATCCCGCTGGCCGTGGTGAGCGAGCTGCTGGGGCACTCCAGCATTCAGATCACGAAGGACACCTACGGCCACATCACGGCCGACGCCAAGCATGAGGCGGCGCGCCGCCTGAGTGAGGTGCTCGCACGATGACCCGCGATGAAACGCTGGCGGCGCTGGTGGCGCGGGCGGCCGAGCCGCATGCCGACGGGGCAATCGAAACGCTGCAGGCGCTGGTCGAGCCGTTGGAGATCCGCAGCGCCTGGCATCGGGCCGGGAGGCCGCCGACGCACGCCGGCGAGTACCGCCTGCGCCTGCGGCACGTGCGGCCCGAGGTCTGGTGGGTGGCGCCGCTTGACGCGGTGCCGATGCAGCCTGGGCAGTTTGTGGTCAGCCACTCGTCGTTTGACGGCTGGGTCTTGCAAGCCGGCCCGAGCGGCTTCGCGCCCGAGGAGCTGTTCGTCGACGGCGACGTGGCCGACGCCTGCCGCATCGCCGGCGCGGCGCTGCTGGAGGGCATGAACGTGGATTATGTGGACCTCTTGAGTACGGGGGGGGGTGGAGTTGATACGCATTGACCGGCGGGTGATCAGGAATCTGCCGCGAAAACTTGTCCGAAACTTGTACCGGCCAATACCCGTCAGGTACAGCCCGCGCGGTCTTGGCGGCCGCCGAACAGGTTCGGAAACCCGGAGCCCAGGGTGGGACTCGAACCCACAACCTGCGGTTTACAAAACCGCTGCTCTGCCGATTGAGCCACCTGGGCGTGCTTCGCCTCGGAGGTTACTCGGCCGACGGCAATGACGCCGGCAATGGCTGAAAGGACCAGGACGGACGAACGGCCGCCGGCTACGCCTGGCTGCGGATGAACGAGATGAAGTTTTGGAGTTCCTGCTCAGACAGGTTCGGGAACGCCGGCATTCCGGCGCCGCCTTGCATGGCCTGCGATCGAATGCGCTCCTCGGGCAAGTCGTCGGTAGTTCGCCCGGCCAGTTTCGGGCCGATTCCGCCACTCAAATCGGCCCCATGACACGCGATACAGCCCAGCGCCGTGAACTGCTGGCGTCCGGCTTCGGCGGCTCCGGTTAGCGCGACGACGGCTGCCGGAGTCGAAGCTGATTCCGTCGGTTCAGAAGTTTCAGTGACCGCCACGGCGGTTGGAATAGCCGTAACCGGCGTTACGGCCACAATTGCTTCGGCCACGCGCGGCGTCGGGGACTCCACCGCCGCCGCAGGTGTTAGATCCGGCGGCATGGTGATCTGCGCCACGACCGGTACCACCATCGGCTCCACCATGGCCACCGTTCGGCTCTCACCACAGGAGGCCAGGAGTCCGGCCACAAGCAGGGACACAGCCACCACGCCAAGCAGGCGGCGGCTCGGGTTTAGGCCGGTCATGCGGTCGCGGTCTCCTCGGGCGCACTCGCGCCGTCGGTTGTGATTGTATTCACAAAGTCCGAACGCCGCTAGCCATCGCGGTCCGACGCGATCGACGGTTCGTGGCTAATTACTCCTCGTCTCCCCGCAGCGCGGCCAGGACCGAAAGGTCCTCCAGGGTCGTCGTATCGCCCACAACTTCGCGCCCCGCCGCAATGTCCCGCAGCAAGCGCCGCATGATCTTGCCGCTGCGAGTCTTCGGTAGAGCGTCGGTGAAGCGCAACTGCTTGGGGCACGCAAACCGACCGAGCACCTGGCCAACGTGCGCGATCAACTCGGCTTGTAGATCGTCGCTGCCGTCAATCTCGGCGCGAAGCGTGACAAAGGCCGAGATGAACTCGCCCGTAATGGGGTCCGGCGCGCCCACGACGGCCGACTCGGCGACCGAAGGATGGCTGACCAACGCGCTTTCCACCTCGGCCGTTCCAATCCGATGGCCCGCCACGCTCAGCGTGTCGTCCACGCGGCCAATCACCCAGTAGTACCCATCCGTATCGCGCACCGCTCCGTCACCGGTCAGGTAGCGGCCGGGGAACTTCTCCCAGTAGGTTTCGATCAGCCGTTCGCTGTCACCGTACTCGCCGGGATGCCCGGGCTGGCCCCAGCCTTCCTTGTAGATGCCACGGAGCATCGAGGGCCACGCCCGCTTGATGATCAGCAGCCCCCGCTGACCGTCCGGCACGGGCTCGCCGTCCTCGCCAACAACCGCAGGCTCCACGCCCGGAAACGGAAGCGTGGCCGAGCCGGGTTTCAGGGTTGTAGCCCCAGGTAGCGGCGTGATCAGAACTCCGCCAGTTTCCGTCTGCCACCACGTGTCCACGATCGGGCAACGCCCCCCGCCGATAACCCGGTGATACCAGAGCCACGCGTCCGGGTTGATTGGCTCGCCCACGGTCCCCAGCAGCCGGAGGCTCGACAGATCGTGCCCCTGCGGATGATGGTCGCCCCAGCGCACGAACGTCCGAATCGCCGTTGGCGCCGTGTAGAACACCGTGACGCGGTATTTCTCCACAATCTCCCAGAAGCGATCCTCGGCTGGATGATTGGGCGCGCCTTCGTACATCACGCCAGTGATGCCGTTGGCCAGGATTCCGTAGACGATGTAGCTGTGCCCAGTCACCCAGCCGATGTCGGCCGTGCACCAGTAGATGTCGTCATCCCGCAAATCGAAAATGAGCTTCGATGTCAAGGCCGTGTAGACCATGTAGCCGCCCTGAGCGTGGACCACGCCCTTGGGCTTTCCGGTCGTCCCGCTGGTATAGAGGATGTAGAGCGGATGCTCCGCCGGCAGCTGCGCCGGCGGACACACGTCGGACTGCCCCTCGATCACGTCGTCCCACCACAGGTCGCGTCCGTCGACCCAGCCGATGTCGTTCTCGCACCGTTTGAGCACGATCACGCCCTCAACCGACGGGCATGCATCGTCGGCCAGCGCGGCGTCCACGTTGCCCTTCAGAGGAATTACCCGCCCACGCCGCCAACCGCCGTCGGCGGTAATGATCATGCGCGCGCCAGCGTCGTTAACCCGGTCGCGAATGGCGTCGGCGCTAAAACCGCCAAACACCACGCTGTGCACCACGCCCAGGCGTGCGCACGCCAGCATGGCCACTGGCAGCTCTGGAACCATGGGCATGTACAGGACCACGCGGTCGCCGGATTTCAGCCCCTGCGCCTTCAGCGCGTTGGCGAAGCGTTGTACATCAGTCAGCAGGTCCGCATAGGTGACAACGCGCGTGTCGCCCGGCTCACCTTCCCAGAAGTAGGCAACCCGATCCCCGCGCCCTGCCTCAACGTGCCGGTCCAGGCAGTTGACCGAGATGTTGGTCTCGCCGTCCACGAACCACTTGACGAAGGGCGGCTTCCCCTCCTGCAGTTGCGTCCATGGCTTGAACCAGGTGAAGCCGTCGGTAATCTCGCGCCAGAAGCCCTCGGGATCCTCAAGGCTGCGCCGATGCAACTCCTGGTAGGCCTCGAACGACGGGACGTGCGCGGCCGCGGCGAAGTCCGCCGGAGGGGCGAATAACTCGGT
>JAPOXI010000084.1:34294-44786 GCA_026707185.1 Chloroflexota bacterium | reverse complement strand
GTCCCTCCGCCTTCGCCGCATGAATGTCGGCCACCGTGTGAATCGGCCTGATGTATTCGGAGAACTCCTCGAACCAATGCAGCCACGTGGTCAGGTTGTCCAGCGTCTCCTGGAAGTTGTGCCAAATGGCAGACGTCGCATTGCAGGCCGTGACCCCACCGTCGCGCAGTTCACGAAATATCTTCTCGGCGCCCCAGTTACTGGTGTCGAGTCCGTCGATCACCACGGCCGACTCAAAGAGGCGGCGAGCCGCCGCGCTGGGAACCACTTGCTCAGTCGTCATCGCCGCCTCCGCCCGTCCGGGCCTGGCGCATCGTCCTGCGCCCGCGAGCATAACCGGCTCCAGAGCGGCCGTCGGCGCGGCCCGTGTCGACCTGGAGGCGTCGCGGCGTTTCTGAAGGCTATCGGCGCTTGACTTAGTCGAACCGTCGACGGGTGAAACGGGTGAATCACTGGTTCGTCAACGCCAACCCAGACCCCGCCTGCGTCCCGATTTGAAGAGACTTGATAGATAGGCACTCAACTGATATAAAGGTGTCAGGCGAAGGTCTTGGGTGCAGGGGTTCAGGTGGCACATGGGTTGCAAGCTGCCGGCCGCGCCCGGGACCCGTTGTTTCCGAGGCCCGGCCAGGTCGGCGAACGAGGAGGTTCGCGGATATGACGTTTGACATAAACCGATTCACCGAGCGATCGCAGCGGGCCATCGGCCTGGCCGCAAGCCTGGCCGCCGATCACGGTCATGCCCAGATTCGACCCGAACACCTCCTGGCCGCCCTGTTGGCGGACGCCGATGGCATTGGCGCCACGACACTGGAGCGCTCCGGGGCGTCACTCGCGGAAATTCGGTCAAAGTCCGAGCAGGCGCTGCAACGGATTCCACGGGTCAGCGGCGACGCGGCGTCGCCGCAATTGGCGGCGGCCGCACGCGAGGTCCTGGTTCGCAGCCATGACGAACTGGCGACGTTCGGCGACGAGTACGTCTCCACCGAGCACCTGCTGCTGGCCCTGCTGGAGTACGGCGACGCGGCATCCCAGCTGCTGCGCGGCGCCGGTGTCAGCCGGGAGTCCCTGCTCGCGGCCCTGCGCGAGGTGCGCGGCGCCCAGCGCGTCACGTCGCAGTCGCCGGAGGCCTCATTCGACGCCCTGGCCAAATACGCCGTCGACCTTACCGACCTGGCCGACCGCGGCAAGCTGGACCCGGTCATCGGACGCGACGAAGAAATCCGCCGCGTCATCCAGATCTTGAGCCGCCGAACCAAGAACAACCCCGTGCTCCTCGGTGAGCCCGGCGTCGGCAAGACCGCCATCGTTGAAGGCCTCGCCCAGCGGATCGTGCGCGGCGATGTGCCCGAGGGACTGAAGAACAAGCGTGTGCTGGCGCTGGACTTCGGTGCCATGCTGGCCGGCGCCAAGTACCGCGGTGAGTTCGAGGAGCGTCTGAAGGCGGTTTTGCAGGAAATCACCGCTGCCGAGGGCGAGATCGTGCCCTTCATCGACGAACTGCACACCGTCGTCGGCGCGGGCGCGGCCGAAGGCGCCATGGACGCGGCCAACATGCTCAAGCCCATGCTGGCGCGCGGCGAACTGCATGCCGTCGGCGCCACCACGCTCAACGAATACCGCAAGCACGTGGAATCTGACGCCGCCCTGGAACGCCGCTTTCAGCCGGTCCTGGTCGACGAACCGTCGGTCGAGGACACCATCTCGATCCTGCGCGGTCTCCGCGACCGCTACGAGACCCACCACCAGGTTCAAATCCGCGACAGCGCCCTGATTGCCGCCGCGACCCTGGCGCATCGCTACATTTCCGACCGCCAGTTGCCCGACAAGGCCATCGACGCCGTCGACGAAGCGGCCAGCCGCCTGCGCATGGAGTTGACCTCGGCCCCGGCGGAACTCGACGAACTCAACCGCAAGGTCGTGCAGCTCGAAATCGAGCGCGAGGGCCTGCGCAAGGAGTCGGACGAAGCCTCCCGCGAGCGCCTGGCCTCGCTTGAAGCCGAACTGGCCACTCTCCAGGAAGATCAGCGCTCATTGCAGGCCCGCTGGGACCGTGAACTGGCGGCCGCCGACGGAATCGCCGACCTCAAGCGCCGCGTCGACGAATTGCAGACCGAGCTCGAGCGAGCCACCCGCGAGATGGACCTCGAGACCGCGGCGCGCATTCGGTATGGCGAGCTTCGCGACGCCCAGCAGGCCCTCTCCGATGCCGAGGACGCGATCGAAGGCGGCAATCGGCTGGTCCGGCAGGAGGTCGACGAAGAAGACATCGCCGATGTCGTGGCCCAGTGGACCGGCATCCCCGTGAACAAGCTGCTGGAAGGCGACGCGCGCAAGCTGCTCCAACTGGAAGACCGGCTGCACGCCCGCGTCGTGGGCCAGGACAACGCCGTGCACGCCGTATCGACCGCTGTGCGCCGCGCCCGGGCCGGCCTGCAGGATCCCAACCGACCCTTGGGCTCGTTGCTGTTCCTGGGACCCACCGGCGTCGGCAAGACCGAGCTGGCCCGCGCCCTCGCCGAGCAGCTGTTCGACGACGAACAGGCGCTCATCCGGCTGGACATGAGTGAATACATGGAGCGGCACGCCGTCAGCCGCATGATCGGTGCGCCGCCCGGCTACGTGGGCTACGACGAGGCCGGCCAGCTCACCGAAGCCGTGCGTCGCCACCCCTACAGCGTCGTGCTCTTCGATGAGGTCGAAAAGGCGCACCCGGATGTCCTCAACGCCCTGCTGCAAATCCTCGACGACGGCCGCCTCACTGACGGTCATGGCCGCCTCGTCGACTTCCGCAACGTCGTGGTCATCCTCACCAGCAACATCGGCAGCGCCGCCATCGTGGAAGCCCTTGCGGCCCGTCCGGACGAAGCCGGCGACCGAGCGCTGGCGGCCGCGCGCGCCCACTTCCGTCCCGAGCTCATCAACCGGCTAGACGACATCGTGGTCTTTCAGTCGCTGACGCGCGACCAACTACGCGAGATCGTCGGTCTCCGGATCGCGGAAGTGAATCGCCGGCTGGCCGATCGGGCCATCGAGTTGAGCTTGTCGCCGGAAGCGCTCGACCTCCTGGCCGAGCAGGGCTACGATCCGGCCTACGGCGCGCGCCCGCTGCGACGAGCCATCCAACGGACGCTTCTGGACTCGCTGTCCGACCGCATGCTCCAGGGCGATATTTCGGAAGGATCCCGCGTGGCCGTAGGCGTGGACAACGGCGGCCTCAGCTTCCTGTCTGAGGAACCGCTGGCGGCCTAGTCTCGGCGCGGTCCCGTCCGGGTTGGGTCGTCGCCCACTGGCGGCGCCCGGCCCTGCATCGGCGGGCAACGTCCCGGCAGAATCGGGAAGTGAGTTCGCCAAATCGGCTGACCCTGCGCGCCTCCCTGTATGCTTCGTACCTGAACATGCGAGATTGATTGCCACGCGAAGGTGAGCCCCAAAATGGCCAACGACTGGCAGGAACTCCGAGTCTCAAACGACGCCCTTGACGATCCATCCGAACTGCGCGCGCGCATGGACACCGAGGGCTATGTCTTCATAAAGGGACTCTTCAACTCTGACGACATGCTGTCGCTTCGCCGTGCCATGACCGAGGTCCTACAGGAGCACGGCTGGCTTCAGGCCGGCACCGACCCGATGGACGGCATTGCCGTCATCGAGGCCCAGTGCACCGAGGGCGACGTCGGTTACACCGACGTGTACCACGAGGTCTACAAGCTGCAGGCATTTCACGAGTCCGGGCATTGGCCCGTGATCATGGACACCATGGAGAAGATCATTGACGCGCCGGTGCTTTCCCATCCAATGAAAATTGCCCGCATCTGGTTTCCCCAGTACACCGACCACACCACGCCCGCGCACCAGGACTTCGTCCACTTCCAGGGCACGTTCGACACCTACACCTGTTGGGCGCCCGTGGGCGACTGTCCCGAAGCGTTAGGTGGACTTGCCGTGGTCCCGGGGACCCACAAAGTTGGAAAGGTCGTCGATCACCACTTCTCCCTCGGCGCCGGCTCGCTCGTGGTGGACGAAGAGGTCCAGGAGGGTCCTTGGCACTCGACCAACTACGAGATCGGCGACGCCCTGCTCTTCCACAGCCTCACGGTTCACAAGGCCTTGCCGAACGTCACCGAGGACCGCATGCGCATCTCGCTGGACAACCGCTACCAGTCCGTCCACGAGCCGATCGCCGAGCACATGCTCACCCCGCACCTGTCGCAGGACAACGCCTACGACTGGGACGACGTATACGCCGACTGGCAGGACGACGCGTTGAAGTTCTACTGGAAGAACCGTGAGCAGGCCACCGTCCCCCGCGACCTTAGCTACGGCGAACGCGGCTTTGCGGAAGCTCTGGAGCGGGCGATGCAGGGCGACCCTGCGGCGCGCCTGCACCTCGAGCGCATCGTGCGTCGGGATCCCGCCTCGGACAACGCCCGCAAGGCCGCCGCGGTGCTATCTGCCTGAGCTTCGCGGCGGGGCAACTCGCCTGAACGCACGGCGTTCGTAGCGCTGGGCACCACCGCTAGCCCTGCGGCCCACCTCTGGACTGCCGGGTGGAGCTTTGGGTCGCGGCCCCTGTCGGGGAAGGCGAGCCGGCATCCTCGCCCACGCGCTCGACCACCGCGCCCGAGTAGTAGTGGGCCAGAATCTCGTCGAATGAATGACCGGCGCGGGCCATGCCCTGCGCCCCCCACTGGCTCATCCCCACGCCGTGCCCAAAGCCGCGTCCGTTGACGATCAGACGAGGCGGAAGACGAAACTCGGCGACGTCCAGCGTCCCACGGACAAGCTGCACGCCCGCCGGCGCTTCGGCGAAAGCCACGCTGCGGCGTCGCAGTTCGAGGGAATATCCGTCGGCCTGTAGCGCTGCCACGCGCCGTGGCGTTGGGTTGAACAACACCAGACGCTCGCCGGGCACGGTTCGAAACTCGGCAAACGCGCTGGGCAAACCCAGGGTGATGCGTATGTCGTCGCCGGCCAGGGTCACCGCGCCTTGATCGCCGAGCAGTTCTACCTCCGCCGGCTGCCCGCTTTGGGCGGTGCGCAAAACGCGAACCTCGCTGAGTTCCCCGAGGACGCCGCTGGCCGTTCGCAGATCGGCGATCCGGTACAGCGGGATGGCTCGCGTCCAGCGGTAGCCCTCCGCCCCCCAGCTGGTACTCAGCGCTTCCACGTCGCTTGGCGATGGCACCCCGCGCAGGTACGGCACGTCCCGTCCCCACACGTCCACCGCGCTCGTGGTGTGATCGCCCATGTTCGAGGCGTAGTACGCCGCAATGAGATCGCCCGCGTACATCGCGACTACACCTGAAGTCTCGCGAACAGCCCGAATAGTCGACGGGTACTCGCCGGCGACACCGTCGTAGGCCTGGCAAAACTGCGAATCGCAGATGTCATACTCGGCCGACGGGTTCACCTGCTGCAGAGCGTAATTGCGCGCGGCCACGGCTTGAGCCTTAAGGGCTTCGACTTCCCAGGTCGGCGGTATTTCAGACCCCACCACCGACGCCAGGTAGTCGGCCAGCCGCAATTCGTTCACGACCTGCGGGTCGCCGCCGCTGAAGTCGACCCGAACGCGCCCGCGATAGGGCCGGTCGTTGATGGTCGTCACGTCGGCCAGGTCGCGCGGACGGATGTCGATCAACCGCGGAAACGGCGTCAGGGTCCCACGCCCGACGTGCAGGCCTGCGCGCGGCGTTGCCAGGGCGGGTGCCACGCCGAGTTCCGAGCGCATTACCCGGCGATCTCGGTGCGCCCGACCGTCCCAGCCATACGGCCCGATCAGGGTCTGACCAGCGGGCCGCAATCCATCCGGTGTACGGGTCGCCAGCGCGTCGACCACCGGCATTGCATCCAGGTCCGGAACCCGCAGGTACCGCAGCGCCCAACCGACGGTCATCACCGAGGGCTCGGCCGGCAGGGGCTGCGAATCCACCTCGACCGTCGCCGACGGCGGCGGAACCAGCCGCAGGGCCCCGGGCGCCACCGTCAACTGGACCCGGATCGTCTCCGGAAGGGTCGGGGCGGCCGCGGACGGCGGCGGGCTGAGAACGAGCGTGACAGCCAGTGCCAGAACAGCACAAATGGCCCGCCCGGCTATCCAGCCGGACGGGCCACGGAACCAACGGCTAGTTGGTGGTCTCTTCCTTCTTCTTCGCTGGAGGGGCTTCAGCGTCGTCAGCCGCGGCCACGGTCTCGCCGGCGGCGCCTGTCGCCTCGTCCTCGCCGTCGCCTTCGCCTTCCTCGTCCTCCTCATTGCGCGCCTCTTCGCGGAACTCGCGCACGCTGGTGCCGAGCGCGCGGCCGATGCCTGCGATCCGGCCAGCGCCGAAGACGGCGATGACGATGAGCAGAATGATGATGAGTTCGAACGGTCCAACGTTGAAGGGCATGTCCCTCCTCTTTCTCGTGAGCGATTAGCCGCCGGGCAACCCGAGGATCCCGCCTGCGCCGTGCAGGCAGCCGGATCACAACGATTCGGGCTGTCGGACCACCGGATGCACATCCACCCGGAGGCCCGGTTCCCGAAGCGGCGCACCGGTCACCGTAACGATACGCGATTGTGCCATTCCATCTGGCCTCACACCGGCGATTCCTCATCGCTTAGCCCCGCGCGGCCAGCGCCCGATAGCCAAAGTCGAGCAAGATCTTGGCGTCAGCCTGGCGATCGTCGCTCCCCAGCAGCACAACCATCAGTCGCCGCGCGCCGCGCTGCGCCACCGCCACAAGATTGCCGCCGGCCGCATCGGTCTGGCCGGTCTTGACGCCGATGGCGCCCTCGTAGGTCCACAGCAGTCCGTTCAGGTTTCGCACGCTGTAGGCGCGATTGGCGGGTCCCGCTGGAATGGTGTGAACCTGCGTCGCCACAATCTGCGCCAGCAACGGGAATCGATCGATCGCGTCGGCTGCCAGGATGGCGATGTCGACGGCCGTGCTGTACTGATCCTCGGCATCTCGGCCGCTGGGGTTGGCGAAGCGCGTGTCATTCAGATCCAGCCGGCGGGCCAGGTCGTTCATTTGCGCCACCGTGTAGTCCGGGCCGCCAATCCCATCGGCGATGGTGGCGGCGGCGTCGTTGGCGGAGGACAAGAGCAGCGCGTACAGCAGCTGCTCAAGCGTCAACACTTCGCCCGGCCGCAGGCCGGCCAGAACGGATGGCTCGGTCGCTGCGGCCTCGGGAACCTGGATCCGGGTGTCCGGTGGCGCTTGCTCCAGCGCCACAATCGCCGTCGCCAGCTTCGCCAGGCTGGCGGGTGGGCGTCGCTCGCTCGGCTTCTTCTGGAACACCACGGTGCGCTCCCCCATGTCCACCAGCAGCGCGGCCTGGGCGGAAATCGGCGGAGTTTCCACGGGCTGCCGGTCGAGAAACGGCGACTTGGTGGCGGCTCGCTGAACCGTGGCGTCCGCGGGCACAGGCGCCAGGAGGTTCATGACGCGTCCCGCATCGGGCGGCGGCGGCTCGACGGAGGACAACACCCGTACCAACAGGAGAATCGCCGCAATCACCAGCAACGTCACGAACATGATGCTGGCCGCCTGACGCAGCTGGTTTTCCCGCGCGCGGCGTGCCTTGGCTACGGCCGAACGCTCCCGCAGGCGCGCGTGGTAGATCGGCGGCGGGATGGCCGCCGGACGGCGCCGCACCGGTCGGGCGAAGAGGGCGTCCTGCGACCAATCCTCGTCGTCCAACTCGCGTTGCGACGGAGCGCGTCGGCTCACGGTCGTTGGGCTTTGAGGTATTCCAGGCTGCGCCGATAGTCGTCTTCGCCAATCAGCCGTTCGCTCATAAACAGGTTCAGCATCGCCGGCAGCGTGACGATGGAGATAAGGCGCAGGCCGTGATATTCGAGTTGCCGGGCTGCCCCCACGTCGCGGTCCACGAGCACGATCACGTCTCGAACCAGCAGACCCTCACCCCGCAGCGCGTTGGCGGTCCGGATCACCGAGCCGCCCGTGGAAATGAGATCGTCCACCAGGAGCACATGCTGACCGGGAAGGTAGCGGCCCACGATCTCAAGCCCGTCGGGAGCCGACTCTGGCTTGACATAAATCAGCGGCATGTCCGTCGTGAGCGAGTACGCCGTGGCCAGGTGGAGTCCGCCCATGGGTACGCCAGCCACCAATTCAAACGGTTCTGCCCGCTGATGCCGTCGGGTCTCGGCCAGGTTCGCCGCGTCGCGCACTAGCGCCGCCGCCGTCCGCAGCGCCGCGGGCACCGCCACCAGGCGCTTGGGGTCAACGTAGACCGGCGAGTTCACCGTGGACCGGCCCAGCGTGTAACTGCCGAACTGGATACCGCCCAGTTCGTAAATCTGCCGAGCCAGGTCGAGGGCGCTGAGTTCGTCCGTGAGCGC
Organism: Chloroflexota bacterium; assembly: GCA_026707185.1. The sequence goes on along the minus strand of JAPOXI010000084.1, from coordinate 36,435 downwards.
TTCTCCGCTTATGTGGCAAACAGCGGCCAGCGGTCCCGCCAACGCCCCCCACGGCGGACCGGGCGTGAGTAAATTATTGTCAAGTTGGTTTGGCCGGTCAAGACTTTTACGCCGGGCGTGGGTGCAGCCTGGACTTGGCGACGCCGCACGCCCCGTGAATGGTCGGTTTCTCCTCGGGCTTGCCGACAACTGACACGGCCGTGCGTGGGACAATTGACCTCCCGGTGGCGGCGGCGACGCGCTCCGGGCAACTGTCAACAACGGGACACCGCTCATCAGAATCCTTTGGCGGCTGATTCTCTACCTGCGCACGCAGAAGCTGCTGCTCGCGGGCATGCTCGTCACGCTCACGCTCGGCTCGCTGCTGCGCACCCTTCCGCCAACCTTGAGCAAGATCGCCATCGATGATGGGGTGCTAGCCGACAACCTCGGCGTGCTGTTCGTCACCATCGGGCTCTTTGTAGGGGCCGTGCTCTTGTCCAACGTCGCCATGGCGGGACGTCTTTACGCCGCGCGTTACAGCGCCCAGAAAGTCATTCACGACATCCGCAACGATCTCTATACCCACCTCAGCGCCAAGTCGATGAGCTTCTTCGACCGGCACCAGACGGGCGACCTGATGTCCCGGGTCACCAACGACGTCAACATGATTCAGTTCTTCTTCACCATGGCCGGCACCGTCATCCTGTCCTCGATCGCCCTCACGGCCATGAACTTGATCTTCATGTTCGCCCTGGACTGGGTGATGGCCCTCGCGATTATTGCCCTGGTCCCCTTCTTCATTGCCATGCAGTCGGTGGCCAAGCGCGTGGTCCCCCTTTTCCGGCAGTCCAACCAGCAGATGGGCGTCGTCAACGTGGAGATCCGCGAGGCCATCTCTGGTATCAAGGTCATTCAGGCGTTCGGTCGCGAGCAGTACCAGGAAGAACGGTTCGACCGCGAAAACTGGAAGCTGCGCGATCTTCGCACCCGCGTGCTGCGCACCTTTGCTCTCTACTCCCAGGGCATCGAGTTGATCGCCGGCGCCGCCACCGCGCTGATTCTGGGCCTCGGCGCCTGGCGGATTGTCAATGGCGAATTCACGCTCGGCGGCCTGGTGGCCTTCCAGGGCTACCTGCTGCTGATGTTGGCCCCCACCCGTTTCCTCGGATTCGCCGTCCAGATCACCCAGCAGGCCGTCACGTCCGGCGAGCGCGTGTTCCAGATCATCGACACGCCGTTGGATGTGCAGGAGAAGCCCGATGCGCATCCGCTGGCCGAAGTGCGAGGCGAAATCGAATTCGACCGGGTCACCTTCCAATACGGCGACCGCGACCCGATCCTGCGCGACGTTTCGGTGCACGTGCCCGCCGGCGGATCGCTCGCCATCGTCGGGCGCAGCGGCTCGGGCAAGAGCACCCTGGCCAACCTGCTGCCCCGCTTCTATGACCCGACTGAGGGCGCCATCCGGGTCGATGGGCACGACCTGCGTGACGTCCGCCTGCAAGACCTCCGGTCGGGCATCGGTATGGTTATGCAGGAGACCTTTCTCTTCAATATGACCGTGGCGGATAACTTGCGGTTCGGCCGCAAGGACGCCACCCGCGACGAACTGGAAGCTGCGGCCCGCATGGCCGCCGCGCACGAGTTCATTTCGGAACTGCCCCAGGGCTACGACACGCTCATCGGCGACCGCGGCGTGCGGCTCTCCGGCGGGCAGCGCCAGCGAGTCGCTATCGCCCGTGCCCTCCTGGTGCGACCCGCGATCCTGGTGCTGGACGAGGCCACCTCCAGCGTGGACACCCGGACCGACCGGGCCATCCAGCGAGCGCTGGAGCAACTGATGCAGGAGCGCACCACCATCGTGATCGCCCACCGGCTCTCGACCATCCGGCGCGTCGACCAGATCATCGTGGTTGACAGCGGCCGCATCGTCGCCCGCGGCACCCACGAGGAACTGCTGGAATCCAGCGACGACTACCGCGCCATCTACGAACTGCAATTCCGCCTGCAGGAAGAGTCCCTGGCGATTGAGGCCGGCGGCGAGGTCAGGGTCTGATGGGTATGCGTCAGACCTACGTCGATACCTCCAACCTCAGCGGCCGAACCGTCGCCGGCACGCTGCGGCGCTTGCTCTACTACGTCGGTCTGCACCGGCGCCA
>JAPOXI010000084.1:0-33636 GCA_026707185.1 Chloroflexota bacterium | reverse complement strand
ATGGTGGAGTCCATTGCCACGCCGGTGATCGAGGGGCTCAGCACCCTCAGCGTGGCGGCCCTGCTGGCCTACGGCGGCTGGCAGATAACCATCGGCGAGATGCAACCCGGCACCCTGATCGCCTTTTTGGCCTACGTCCAGATCTTTCACCAGCCAATGACGGAACTGGTGCGCGTCAACTACGTCATCCAGTCCGGCCTGGCCGCGGCCGACCGGATCTTCCAATTCATGGACGTACCGCGGCATATCGTCGACCGGCCCTCCGCCGTGGACCTGGTCAAGCCGCGCGGACGCGTCGAGTTTCGCAATGTCGGCTTCAGCTATGACGGCACGACGCCGGTGCTCCAGGACATCTCCGTGACCGCCGAGCCTGGCCAGACCGTCGCCCTCGTCGGCGCCACCGGCTCCGGCAAGACCACCATGGTCAATCTCATCGCCCGCTTCTACGACCCCACGTCGGGCCAAATCCTGGTCGACGGCGCCGATCTACGCGAGCTGCGCATGGAGAGCCTCCGCTCGCGCCTCGCCTTCGTCCCCCAGGAGACCTTCCTCTTCAGCGGCACCATTGCCGAGAACATCCGCTACGGAGACCCCGCGGCCGGCGACAGCCAGGTCGCCGCCGCGGCCGCGCTGGCCCGTGCCGACGACTTCATCGGGGAGCTGGACGACGGCTACGAAACCATCGTGGGCGACGGCGGCCTGCGTCTCTCGCGCGGCCAACAGCAGCGCGTCGCGCTCGCCCGCGCCATCCTCGCTGACCCCGCTGTCCTGGTGCTGGACGAAGCCACCTCCGACATCGACACGGAATCCGAATACGAGATCCAGCAGGCCCTCGTCCAGGTCATGCACAACCGCACCAGCTTCGTCATCGCCCACCGCCTCTCCACCATCCGCAACGCCGACCTCATCGTCGTCCTTGACGAAGGCCGCATCGTCCAGCGCGGCGCCCACACCGACCTCATCACCCAACCCGGCCCCTACCGCGACCTCCACGCCGCCCAATTCGACGACCCACCGGAATCCAGACCCACACCTGCCTAGGCCCGCTCAACGGTACGATGAGCCTCCGGCCCCGACGTGCGGAGCCGTCGACTCCGGACACCTGATGGACGCTAAGCCCTCCTCTTCCGTCCTCGACGCCATGGCCGGCCCCTACGATCCGGCCTCAGTCGAATCCCGGCTCTACGACACCTGGGACGAGTCCGGCGCCTTCCAGCCGTCCGAGAATCTCGAGCAGCGGCCGTTCACCATCGCCATCCCCCCGCCAAACATCACCGGCCAGTTGCACAACGGCCACGTCCTCTTCGTTACCTACCAGGACCTGATGATTCGCTGGCAGCGCATGCACGGCCGCGCCGCGCTGTGGGTGCCCGGCACCGATCACGCCGCCATCGCCACCCAGAACGTGATCGAACGCGAACTCGCCAAGGAAGGTCTCACCCGTCACGACCTGGGTCGCGAAGGCTTCGAGAAGCGGTTCTGGCAGTGGAAGGACGAAGTCGGGAACAGCATCAACGACCAGCTTCGTCGCCTGGGCGCCTCGGTGGACTGGACGCGCGAGCACTTCACGCTCGACGAGCAACTCTCGCGCGCCGTCCGCGAGGCCTTCGTGCGTCTCTACGAAAAGGGCCTCATCTACCGCGGCCGCTACATGGTCAACTGGTGCCCCGACGACCAATCCGCCATCAGCGACCTCGAAGTCGAGTACCAGGACGTCGAAGGCTCCCTCTGGCGCATCCGCTATCCCCTCGTCGACGGCGGCCATCTGACCGTGGCCACCACCCGCCCCGAAACGATGTTGGGCGATACCGCCATTGCCGTGCATCCGGACGACCAGCGCTACCAGTCGCTGGTCGGCCAGGAAGCTCTGGTTCCCGGAATCGGCCGCCGCATACCGATCATCGCCGACGCCTTTGTCGACCCCGAGTTTGGGTCCGGCGCGGTCAAGGTCACGCCCGGCCACGACCCGAACGACGCGGCCATGGGCGAACGTCACGACTTGCCGGTGATCAACATCATGAACGGCGACGGCACGCTGAACCAGAACGGCGGACGCTGGGCAGGCCAGGATCGTTTCGATGCCAGGGCGGCCTACCTGGAGTTCCTGCAAGCCGAGGGCCTGTTGGAGCGCGTCGAATCGCACACGCACTCGGTCGGCCACTGCTCGCGCGACGGTGCGGTCATTGAGCCGCTGGTCTCCGAGCAATGGTTCGTGAATGCCCGGCCACTGGCCGAAGCCGCCGCAGCCGCTGTCAACGACGGTCGCATCCGCTTCCATCCCGCCCGCTTCAAGAACGAGTTCCTGCGCTGGCTGGACGAAATCCAGCCCTGGTGTATTTCGCGCCAGCTCTGGCTGGGCCACCGGATTCCAGTCTGGTACTGCCAGGACTGCGGCGCCGTAATCGTTGCCCGCGAGGATCCGACCTCCTGCCCGGTGTGCGGCGGGCGGAATCTCCGGCAGGACCCGGACGTGCTCGACACCTGGTTCAGCTCAGGCCTGTGGCCCTTCTCGACCCTTGGCTGGCCCGACGACACGCCGGACATGCGGCGGTTCTATCCCACCGACGTCATGGAAACCGGCTACGACATCATCTTCTTCTGGGTCGCCCGCATGGTCATGCTCGGCCTCGAGCTTGTCGGCGACGTGCCGTTTCACGACGTGTACTTTCACGGCCTGGTCCGCCATCTCGACGGCTCCAAGGTCAGCAAGACCAACTACCAACCCGGCGACGACCCGCTAGAGACCATCGAGGCCTACGGCGCCGACGCCATGCGCTTCAGCTTCGTCACCGCCGCCGCTCCGGGAAACGACATGCGCCTTGACCTGCGTCAGGTCGAGCGGGGCGGCCATTTCGCTAACAAAATCTGGAACGGCGCCAAATTCGTCATCGGCGCGATGGAGCGCACGGCTGGCAGCGATCCCGGCGAACCGTCCCTTGTCGACCGCTGGATCCTGAGCCGCTTCAACCAGGTACATGCCGAAGCCATTCGCGATGTCGAACGCTTCCGATTCGGCGAGGCCGGCCGCGCCCTCCACGACTTCCTGTGGACCGAGTTCTTTGACTGGTATGTCGAAGCCGCCAAGATTCGTCTCTACGGCGACGATGCGGCCGCCGCCGCCCGCACGGCGGCCAGCCTGGCGACGGTCCTGGACGGCTCCCTGCGGCTGCTGCACCCGTTCATGCCGTACGTGACGGAAGAAATCTGGCGACACTTCCGCGCCGCTGGGGGCGCGCCTGACTCCCCCGAACTACTAGTCGAGTCGCCAATCCCTGCCGCTTCCCCGGAGGTTGACGAGGACGCGATCGCTCAGGTTCAAGGGCTGATCGACATTGTCCAGGGCATCCGAAACGCCCGGCATGAGTCAGGCGTTGAAGCAGGCCGCCACGTCGAGGCACGCGTCATCGGCGGCGCAGGCCTCGAAGCCGAGGCCGTGTTCATCCGTCGTCTGGCGCGCGTCGACCCGCTTACATTCCATCCCGCTGGTACAACGTTCGACGAACCGGCAGTCACGGCGCGAGCTGGCGGTGTCGAGATCTTTCTACCCCTGGCCGGGATGGTCGATCTCACCGCCGAGCGTGATCGTCTGGCACGCGAGTTGGCCGAAGCCCAGGCCACCCTTGGTCGGGCCGAGCAATTACTGGCAAATCCGCGCTTTGTGGAGCGCGCGCCCGAGGCGGTGGTAGCCAAGGAACGCGAACGCGCCCGCGCGGCACGCGAACGGGCCACCCAGGTCAAGGAGCGGCAGGCGGCGCTGGTCGGTCCGCCCTAGTCCGGCGATTGCTGAACGCTCGCCGGACGACGCTGTTTGGGGTTTAGTCCTCGGCTCGCACGAACAGCTCGCGCATCGCCGTCGGCCCGCGCAACATCGCGCCCCGCACGCCCCGTTCCCGCGCAGCCGCCACGTCCTCGATCGCCGGTCGAACCTGCGACGAAAGCTGGTCGATGTAGTGCAGCGCAATGGCCTCCGGCAACATCGGTTCGGTCACCGCGGCGTATTCGAGCTGACCCTGGTGGCTCAGCACCAGGTGACGCAGCAAGGTCGCGATCTCGCCGTCGCACCCTGTGGCGGCCAGGGCTCGGTCCAGGATCCGCACCCCCTGCACCATGTGGCCTTCCAGGTTGCCGGCGTCGCTGTAGACGATGCTGGCCTGCAAGTCCAGTTCCTCCAGTTTGCCCAGGTCGTGCAGCACGACCCCCGCCAGCAGCAAATCGCGGTCAAGTTGCGGAAAGACCCGTGCCACTCGCTCCGCGATCTGCAACATCTCCACCGTGTGCTCCGCCAGCCCGCCAATCCATGCGTGGTGCCGAGTCTTGGCGGCCGGCCACTTGGGTAGCCGTTCGGCAACGAGTGGATCCGCGATCACGGCGTTCAGCACGTCCTTGAGCACCGGCGTCGTGAAGGAATCGATGGCATCGCGGATAGCCCCGGTGAGCTCCTCGACACTCTTGGACGAACGCGGCAGATAGGCCGTCGCGTCCCACGTCTCATCCGAGGGCCGCATCGCGTCGACCTTGATGTTGACGCGATTGCGAAATTCGTCGGCTCTACCCTCTATCTCGAAAGGCTCGCCCTCGGTGACGGCCGCGATCTGCGCGTCGGTGACCTGAAAGAACACGGCGTCAATCGTGGCGCCGGTGCGGTCGCGCAGACCCAGGCGCAGGAAGCGCGTGCCCGTGCGCGCCTCGCGGACCTCGCTGGATGCCACCAGGAACACACCATGCACCATGCGGCCGGGAGTGATTTCGGCAATGTTCACGAGCGCTGGTCCGTCGTAGCGGTCAAAGAACGCGGCATCCTACTGTCCGAGAGCTTCGTGGTGCCTGACGGTCGCCCCGAACTCGCTAGCGTCGGCGACGCAATACGTCCCGAAGTCGCTGACGTAACGATGGGCGCTGGTCGGGGACTTCAATTACCCGCCCGCGCCACATCACGGGACTGCCGTGACGACCGGGCGATCGGGCCGACCGACGCTCCATGATTCCGCGCACCAGGGCCGCCGCAAAGACGACCGCGCCAGCAACCGCCACGATTGATGCGAATTGCCGCAGAAAGATTGACAAAAAGAGCGCGGCGACCACAAGGACCGCCGCCGTGACCAGCATTTCGCCCGTCGTTGAGAAACGGGACATGATCCATCGGCCGAGCAGTTCGACATAGTTCCGGCGACCCCTATTCGGCTGCGGCGCCCGCACAACCCGGCGCTTCGGGGGCGGCGCTGACGCGTCGGCCCGATCTAGGATCTCCTTGACCTCGTCCTGCCAACTCTTTGGCATAGCTGCGTGTGCTGTGGGGCTACGTATCGAGTATATCGCCACGTCAACTTTCGCTTGGTTGCGGACCGGCGTCGATTGCGAGAGCGAAGCGCCGGCACTGGCTGCGCTGATCCGTGTCTCGCTGGCTATCCTGCACATATGGCGACACCCGCAACTGACCCCTTCGAGATCGAAGTCTTCCGACACCTCTTCGCCTCGGTTGCCGAGGAGATGGGGGTCACCGTTCAGCGCAGCGCGCATTCGCCCAACATCAAGGAGCGGCGCGACCACTCCTGCGCCGTCTTTGACGCCGACGGGCGGATGATCGCGCAGGCGGCCCACATTCCGGTTCATCTTGGATCTATGCCCGCCTCGGTGACGGCGGCGATCGAGGCCTATCAGGGCCAGGCGCCAACGCCCGGCGACGTTCTCATCGTGAACGACCCCTACCTGGGCGGCACACACTTGCCCGACATCACGACGGTCTCCCCGGTCTTCGTCGGTTCGGCACGCCGGCCCACGCACTGGGGCTGGGTGGCGACCCGCGCCCACCATGCCGATGTCGGCGGCCTGGCGCCGGGCTCGATGCCGCCCTCGACTGAACTGTTCCACGAAGGATTGATCATCCCGCCGCTGAAGCTCGTCGACGCTGGAGCGTTGGACGAACAGTTGGTGGCAATCATCTGTCGAAACGTCCGCACGCCCGAGGAGCGACGCGGCGATCTTGAGGCACAGTTGGCCTCGCATCGAGTCGGCGAAGCTCGGCTCGTGGACTTCGCCCGACGCTACGGCGCTGAGCCTCTCCGTGCGAGGGCCGAGGCGCTCCTGGCGTATTCCGAGGAGCTGGCACGCGCCCGGCTGCGGGTCGTGCCCGATGGGACCTATAGCTTCACGGACTACCTGGACGATGACGGCGCCGACGGGCCGCCGGTCCCGATCAGCGTCACCATTCACGCACGGTGCGGGCATCTTCGCTTCGACTTCACCGGCACCGGCCCTGCGGCGGCGGGGGCGTTGAACGCCCCCGAAGCCGTGACCCGATCGGCCGTCATCTACGTCGCCCGCTGCCTCATGGGCGACGACGTTCCCGCCAACGACGGAACCACGGCTCCGCTAGAGGTCATGGTCCCCGCCGGCACCGTGCTCAATCCACCCCGACCGCACGCCGTGGCCGCCGGCAATGTGGAGACCTCACAGCGGGTGGTCGACGTTCTCTGGGGCGCGTTGGCCGGGGCGCTGCCAGACCTGGTCCCGGCCGCAAGCCAGGGCACCATGAACAACCTGATCATTGGGGGATTCGATCCGCGGCACGACCGAGCCTTCACCTACTACGAGACCATCGCCGGTGGCGCCGGCGCCGGTCGTCGCGGCCCCGGCGCCGACGCGGTGCAAGTGGCGATGACGAACACCTTGAACACCCCAATCGAGGCAATGGAGTTGGCGTATCCGTTGGCCGCGCGTCGCTACGAAATCCGTCGTGGGTCGGGCGGCAACGGCCGCCATCGCGGTGGCGACGGCGTGATCCGCGAGATCGAGACGCTGGTTCCGGCCGTGGTCACCATCGTGACCGAGCGCCGAAAGCGTCAGCCGTGGGGCTCATCCGGTGGTGCACCCGGAAGCTCGGGTAGGAATCGCGGATCGATCGGGGGAGACGAGCGTGAGTTGCCTGGCAAGGCCGCGCTGGAATTGGCTGCGGGCGACGTGATTCGCATTGAAACTCCCGGCGGAGGTGGCTGGGGCGAGCCAGGCTCGCGCGACCTCCCGGACTAGAAGAAACCGAAGCGCCGGCGCGCCGGCGCCTCCATTGCGATTTCGTCCGGCGCAAATTCGACCGAGAACGCCTCGTGGTGAATGGCCCCGGTCGGGGTGAGATCGCTTTCCATCAGGCTGATGTCGGAGACGGTGAAGAGACCCAGCCGGTCGAGCTCCATCGCCTCGAAGCCGCGGCTGATCGAGCGGCGGGCGGTAGGCGCGGCCATGCGTCCAATACGTGCCAGCGTGACATGCGGGCTAAAGGGCCGTTGGTCGACTCGCAGCCCAAGCCCACGTACCGCGTCCAGGACCGCTGCTTGCAGATCGCGCAGGGCCTCAGTCTCACCGCTGATCCCGGCCCACGCGACCCGCGGCTCGCGATTGGCCGGAAACGTGCCTCCGCCGCTGAAGCCAATACTGAAGGGATGGCGTCCGCGCACTGCGGCCTGCATCCCGGAGCGAACGCTGTCGGTGCTCTGGGCCGGGACATTACCGAGAAACGCGAGCGTGAGGTGCAGGTTCTCGGGAGCCACGGTTCGAATGTGACGCGATACGCGAGCCAACGACGCCGCCTCGCTCGCCAGCGCGTCTCGAAACGGCTTGGGGATCGTGACAGCCACGAATGCCCGCATGGGCTGTCAGTATAGTGAGGTCAACCACCGACGCGTGGACTGCGGTTCGCTTGTCACCCAGCGAACACCGGCCAAACGACGGAAGTCCCAATGACAGCCGCGATTCCCGAGCGCCTGGCGCACCAGCCTGCCGCTTCAGCCTCGCCGGACGAGCGTAGCGCCGCCATCGAGGCGCTGCGCCAACAGCTCGTGCGGCGCGTGCCTTCAAACGCGCTGGCGCTCAGCGGCGCCGCCGAACTGGCCGTGATGGTCGCGGAAAACGTGGCTGATCCCGCCAAGGACGTCTTCTGGGATCGGGCTGACCACGCCCTTGCGCACGATCTCTTGCTCAAGGGTCTGGCAGGACGAGCTGTCTCGCACACGCCCGGCCGCGCGGCTTCAGAGGCGGCCGGAGTCGCCGTGGCCCGCACGCTGCAACGCGATCGGCAGCCGGTGGTTGCCGTCGTGGACGAGGCCGGTCTGGGAACGGGACTGGCATTTGAGGCTGTGAACCACGTCGGCCACCTGCAAGTGCCGTTTGTTCTGGTCCTGGTTGACGCACAGACGCCCCGTGGACGAAACGCCGGTGCCATGGCGCGCTATCTCACGCGCGTTCGGGGACACGCGCGCTACGCCGACGCAAAGAACCTCATTGAAACAACGCTCAGCCGAATGCCCGCCGGCGAGCAGGCGGTGGAAGTTGCCCGGCGGCTCAAGAATTCTGTGCGTGAACTGCTTGTACCCACCGAGATGTGGGAAGAACTGCTGGGCTTCATGTACCTGGGTCCGGTCGACGCTCACAACGTCGAGTCCCTCGGCGAACTTCTGCGCTTGGCCCTGCGGGTGGGACGTCCGGTGGTACTGCACGTGACGCTCGAGGGACGAGCGCCGGCACGTTCCATTTCGCACGATGTCGTCGCCTGCCAGAGCGACTTGGAGCAGGCGCTGGCGACCTCGATGGCTGACGACGATCGACGCCTGCTCATCGCGACCGACACCGACGGCGTGCTCGATACGGCTGCCCTTGCTGAACATGCTCCCGAGCGCTACTTCGATCTCGGCCTGGGCGGGGCGCATGCCGTGACCTTTGCCGGTAGCTTGGCCGCGCAGGGCTATCGGCCCGTCGTGGTGCTTGGCGACGCCAGCCTCGAATCGGCCCTGGCGGCGCTAACGGCCGAAGTGGAGCACCGCGACGGCACGGTGACCATTGTTAGCGCAGGTCGTGGCCTGGCGCTCCGCGGTCCTGTGCGCGCGGCTCTCCAGGCTGCGGGCTTCGCATGGCGTAGCCCACATTCCGAAGGCGCGTGGGCGCAAGCCTTCCGCGAGGCCGACGCCCGCGATCGCTGGACGTTTCTCACGGCGGAGGCGAAGGAAGCGGACTGACGACTCGCGCCGCGCCGGACGGCAAAATGCCGCCACCCGTTTCCCCAGGAATCTCGCCTATTCCCCAGACCGAAGCCGGCAGCCCGCTGACGCCCGCGCGGATTGACGTTCATACGCACATCGTGCCGACGGACGTGGTGGACGGGCGCCGCCGCTACACCAGCGCGGACCTCTGGTTTGGGCGGCTCTACCGCAACGACCGCCGGGTGCTGGCGACGGCAGACGACCTGCGACGAAGCATGCGACGAGCCGATATTGCCGCTAGCGTCGCCTTTGGGTTTGCCTGGCGCGATCCGGGACTTTGCCGGGCCAACAATGACTACGTGCTGGACGTCGCGGCTAACGGCACTGGAAGGGACGGGCGAGTAATCCCGTTTTGCGTCGTTCCGCCCGGCGACCCGGACTTCGCCGCTGCCGAAATGGAGCGCTGTCAGGCCCTGGGAGCGGTTGGCGTCGGCGAACTCTTCCCGCAAGGCCAGGGCTGGAATCTCAACGATCGAACCGCCCTCCGATGTTTCGTGGACTCGGTGCGCTCGCTTGGCCTGATCCTGACCGTGCACACCAGCGAGCCGGTGGGCCACGCCTATCCCGGTAAGGACAGCACCACTCCGGCCGCGATCTGGTCGCTGATCGAAGCGACGGAAGGCCAGACGCCCATCATCCTGGCGCACTGGGGCGGTGGCCTGGCCTTCTACGAGCTCATGCCAGAAATCCAACGGCAGGCCCAGAACGTCTACTACGACTCCTCCGCCAGCCATCTGCTGTATCGCCCGGAGGTTTACCGGCTCATGAGCCAACTCGCCCCGGGACGCGTCCTCTTCGGCAGCGACTATCCGCTGATCCGCCAAACCCGGGCCGTTCGCCTGGCGCGCGAGGCTGGCTTACCCGCAGACGACCTGTCCGCACTGCTCAGTGGCAATGCCATCCGCCTGGGACTCGGCGTCAACGAAGGCGACGAAGCGGTCTAGACCGTTCGCACCTTCTCGCGCTCGATCTCGGCCATGATGCGCTCAATGTGCGTGGGGTTGTAGCCGGCCGCCCGCGCCTGCTCGACCAGGCCTTCCGCCTCCATCAACCCGTCGGCGTGCGACTCAGTCCCCGGCTCTTCGCGCACCGCCACCTGCAGCGCGTCGCGTGCCCGCAGGTACATGGACCGGCCCGCATCCTCGGCTTCGTCCGCGTCTCCCAGCACGCCCAGCAGCCGCTTGGCCAGAATCACGGCCGAGGCGGCGTCTGCTGCGTAACCGTCGGCGCCGATTTCGTCTGCGTAGCGCTGGGTGACCGGCGCCCCGCCGATGATGCAATGCACCTGGTCGGCCAGTCCGGCCGCTTCCACCGCCTCGATGGTGTTGCGCATGTTCGTCATGGTGGTCGTCAGCAGCGCCGACATACCAATGATGTTGGCGTTGTGCTCCACCGCGTTCTGGATGTACTCGTCCGGGTGGGTGTCGATACCCGTGTCGTGCACCCCGAATCCGGCCCCCTCCAACATCATGGCGACCAGGTTCTTACCGATGTCGTGCAGGTCGCCGCGCACGGTGCCAATGACGACTTCGCCCACGGGCTCGATACCCGACTCTGCCAGGATCGGCCGCAAAATCGCCATGCCGGCCTTCATGGCCCGCGCGGAGATCAGCACCTCCGGCACGTAGTACTGGTTGGTTCGGAAGAGTTCGCCAACGACGTCCATGCCTGGAATCATTCCGTCGTTGATGATCGACGAGGCTTCCACACCCTCGTCCAGCGCCACGCGCACCGTGGAATCCACGGTCGGGGCGTCACCCCGGATGATGGCGTTGCCGAGGTCCTTGAACGCCTGCTCGGTGTCGAAGCTGGACATCAACGCTCTTCCTTCAGACCGGACGCCAGAACGCCAACCTTGGATGCCAATAGGTCGCCGACGCACTGGCGGCGATACTGGTGGGCGACGTCGCGCAACAACTACGGATCAACTCTAGCAATTAGCAGACGGAATGACGGCGAAATCCGGACGCCACAGGCCAGCGTCGTGCTGGCCAGCGGCAGCGTCCATAAGCTGGCCGAGTTTCAGCGCGTCTTCGACGGTTCGCCGATTGCCTTGGTTTCGCCGCTTGATCTCGGCTGCCAATGCGAGGTGGACGAGACCGGCGCAACGTTTGCCGCGAACGCTCGCCTGAAGGCCATCGCCTACGCACGGGCCTTTCGGCGCTGGGCGTTGGCCGACGACTCCGGCCTGGAAATCGACGCGTTGAACGGCGCCCCCGGCGTGCGGTCCAGCCGCTTTGCCGGACCCGACGCCACCGACGACGACCGGAATGCCCGTGTGCTGGATCTGCTTCGCGGTGTCTGCGACGACCGGCGAACGGCCCGCTACCGTTGTGCGGTCGCGATTGCGAATCCCGACGGCGTCGTCACCTACGAGTCGGAAGCCACGGTCGAAGGCGTCATCGGCGACACGCCCCGTGGTGACGGTGGCTTCGGCTACGACCCGCTGTTCATCGTTGGACCGGGAAACACGACCATGGCGGAATTGCCGGGAATCGCCAAGGACGTCATCAGTCATCGCGGCCAGGGCGGACGCGCCGCTCGCGCGTACTTGGAACAGATCCTGGCCGACGCGGACTCCTGAGCAACGGCCCACAGCCCGGTGGCTGCCGTTTGGCCATCTCCAGTTGAGTGCGTCCATACGGCGGACCGCTCACCGTCCTCTGCTAGTCTCGCTACCCCCATGACGGACCAAATGAATGCCCCGCCGCCGCTTGCCGGTCGCACGGCGCTGGTCACCGGCGCCGGATCCGGCTTCGGCCGAGCCATCAGTCAACGCCTGGCCCTCGATGGCGCCCTCCTTGGCCTGGCCGAGCTCAACGCGGCGGCGGCCGAAGAGACGCGCGATCTGATTGAAGCCGACGGCGGCGAGGCGCTCGTCATCCCCACCGACGTCACCGACTACGCCGCCATGCAAGCCGCCGTGCAAGCCGTCACGGACCATTGGGGCCGGCTGGACATCATGGTCAACAACGCCGGCATCACGAAGCGTGAGGCATTTCTGGACCTCACGGTCGACGCCTTCGACAACGTGATGGCCGCCAACCTCACCGGCGTATTCCACGGCATCCGCGCGGCGGGCCTGCAAATGAAGGCCCATGGCGGCGGCGTCATCATCAACATGTCCTCGATCCGCGCCAACGTCGGCGGCTTCATCCACACCTCCTACTGCGCCTCCAAGGGCGGCGTTCGCATGCTCACCAAGGCCGCCGCCGTAGAACTTGGGCCTTACGGTGTGCGTGTCTGCGCCATCGGACCTGGCGTGGCCGAAACTCCGCTCACCGAATCGCTCTTGGCCAGCCCTGAGGCGCTGGACGACCAACTGTCCCGCGTTCCCATGGGTCGCCTCGGCCAGCCCGAAGACATAGCGGAGGTCGCGGCGTTTCTGGCCTCCGACGACGCCGCCTACGTCACCGGCGCCACGCTCTACGTGGACGGTGGGGAGATGACCCACTGATGCCTTCCGTCGCCATCGTTACGGGTTCCGCTCACGGCATCGGACGCGCCTGTGTTGAACGCCTGGCGGCCGACGGCTACCAGGTCGTGGCGACGGATTCCGACGGCAGGGCCCTGTCCAATTGGGTCCAACAGATCGGCCTCCAGGACTCCGTCGAGACCCGAACGCTTGACGTGGCGGACGTCCCGGCCGGCCAGGCCCTCGTGGCCGACACGATTGCCGCGCACGGGCGGGTCGACGCCCTGGCCAACGTTGCCGGCTACACCCGGCGCCAGTCGCTGGAAGAGATCGATACCGACATCTGGAACGCAATGCTCGACGTGCTCGTACGCGGGCCAGTCTTCCTGACCAAGGCCGTCGCCGAGGACATGATTCGCCGCGGCGATCCTGGCTCGATCGTCCAGGTCAGTTCCATTCGCTCCGAATCGGCCGAACCCGGCCAGGCTCACTATTGCTCGGCCAAGGGCGCGCTGCGCACCGTGACACGTGCGATCGCCCAGGAACTCGCCCCGCACCAGATCCGTGTCAACTGCGTCGGCCCCGGCTTGACCGCCACCCGGATGACCTCAGACGTCCGCGCCAAGCCGGAACTGTTCGAGCAGCGCAAGGCCACGGTGCCCTTGGGGCGCTATGCGTCGGCGGACGAGATCGCCAGTTGCGTCGCCTTTCTCTTATCGCCGCGCTCGGCGTACGTGACCGGCACCACGCTCTATGCGGACGGTGGGTACCTGGCGTCGCTGGGTAAGACCCGTTCGTGGTGAGGCTTCGCGCGAAACTCGTGGCGCATTTGGCAGAGATCGGGCCCGCACAGCGCTGACCGGTGTGATACTGGGGCGTGAGCACCGCCCCGCGGGCGACATTCCGCCCGT
Source organism: Chloroflexota bacterium (assembly GCA_026707185.1). The sequence goes on along the minus strand of JAPOXI010000084.1, from coordinate 20,284 downwards.
CCAGCCGGCGCGGCCAGAATTTTCTCGTAGATCGGGCCGTGCAACGGCGCATTGCATCAGCCTCCGCTCTGCCGCCCGGCGCCACCGTCGTCGAGATCGGGGCCGGCACAGGCAATCTGACGGACGCGCTGCTCACGCACGGGCTGCGAGTGATTGCCGTCGAGATTGAAGAGGTCTTGGTCGCGCGGCTACGCGAGCGTTTCCACAACCGTGACCGCGTCAACGTCGTGGCCGGTGACGCGCGACGGCTCAACCTCCGCGAACTGGCCGGCGGGCCCTTTCACGTCGTGGCGAACCTGCCCTACAGCGTGGGCACGCGGCTGGTGGTGAGTTTCGTCAGCGCCGCCCAGCCGCCGCGCAGCCTGACCGTGCTCCTGCAGCGCGAAGTGGCGCGCCGCCTCACGGCCAAGCCCGGCGATATGGCGCTGCTGAGCGTCATCGTGCAGTCCTATGCCGGTGCTCGCCGTGTATTCGATGTGCCACCCGAGGCGTTTCGGCCGAGGCCGAAGGTCGTCTCCAGCCTGGTGCGCATTGATCCGCTCCGAAGTCCCGGCCTCGACGTGACGACGGTGGAATCGCGGATCGCGATGGCGCGGCACGGGTTTGCGCAAACGCGCAAAAAGCTTCGGAACTCGCTGGCCGCCGGACTGGGGCGCCGAGAGCCCGACGTCGGCGCGGCCCTCGAGTCGGCGGGGATCGATCCTGGACGTCGGCCGCAAACGCTCGCGCTCGAGGAGTGGGATCAAGTCGTCGTCGCGCTGAGTGCCAGGCAGCCAGCCAGCCCCGCCGAGTGCGCCGGGGCATGAGGCGCTGGATGCGGCGCTGGCGCCGCCGGTCAAGTCCGTCGTTCAGACCCTCCCGGCTGATCGTCGGTTTGGGCAACCCCGGACCTGCCTACGCGGGCACGCGGCACAACCTGGGTTTCCTGGTCTGCGACCGTTTGGCCGCGCTCGGTACAGGCCGCTGGCGCGCCGCGCGATACCGTGCTGAAGTCTGGACAGGACAGATTGACGGTTTGGCCGTCGCCCTGCTCAAGCCGCAGACTTTCGTCAATGAGTCTGGCCCCGCCGTGCGGGCCGGGCTACAGGCATTTGGCCTGGATTCGTCGTGTCTCATCGTGGTGCATGACGATCTCGATCTGGCATTCGCCCGCATTCGTGTCCGCCCTGAAGGCGGCAGCGGCGGTCACAACGGCATGCGCTCGATCATTCGCACCCTGAGTACCGACCAGGTGGCGCGTGTGAAAATCGGCCTGGGGCGACCGCCGTCGGGCGTCGATTCCGCCGACCACGTGCTCGGGCGATTCACTTCCGCCGAACGACAGGACGCCCACGCCGCCGCGAAACGTGCCACCGACGCCGTCCGAACGCTCCTTAAAGAAGACATGGACTCGACCATGCAGCAATTCAATCAACCCGATGGCGCTCACCGGCCTGCTTGACCTTCTGGCCGAGGAGCCGACACTGGCGGCCGCCGCGTCGCGTTCGCTGCAAGGCCCGCATCCGCTCACGGTCGAGGTCCGCGACGGTGCCAAGTCGGCCGTCCTCGGCCTGCTGGGTCGCCGCGCCAGCCAGCCCGTGCTGGTGGTGACAGCCGAAGACGGTCGCGCGGCGGAACTGGCGCACGACATCCGCATGTGGTGTGACTCGCGTCCCGTGCTGCACTTCCCGGATCCGGATCAGCCGGCCTACTCCATGCTGGCCATCGGCGGGGACGTGCTCGCGCAGCGCGTTGCCGTCCTCGGCCATCTCTCCCGCGTGCGCCAATCCGGCGCTTCGTCGGCGCCCATCGTCGTGACGTCGGTGCGGGCGTTGCTTCGCCGCCTGGTTCCGCCGGACGAGTTCCGAACGCACTTCCTCTCGCTCTCGCCCGGCATCGCCGCCGACCTGCCCGACGTTGTCCGCCGGCTGTCCGCGCTCGGGTACGAGAACACGCCGCTCGTCGAACGGCCCGGCGAATTCGCCCACCGCGGCGGGATCGTCGACATCTATCCGCCGGACGCCCGTCTGCCTGTCCGGGTCGACTTCTTCGGCGACGACATCGAGTCGGTACGCAATTTCGATCCTGATACCCAGCGTTCCCTGGGACCGGCCGGCGACGTGTTGCTCACGCCGGCAACCGAAGTGCCGATCTGGCTCGGCGAAACCGTGGCCGGGCGGCTCCGCGAACTGGATCTCGACTCGTTGCGCCCGGAGGACCGCGTGGTCTGGCGTCGCCACCTTGATCAGCTCGAAGGCAACGAATACTTCGACGACGCTGCCTTCTACACGATGAGCTTGCTGCCGGACGCGGCTTCGCTGTTCGACTACGCGCCTGGCGCGTTGGTGGTCGTCGACGAGCCCGGCCAGATTGCGGCGGCCGTGCGTGACGCGGAGATGGCGGCCGCCGCCAACCGCCAGCGCCTTACCGCGAACGGCGAGCTTCCCGCCCGCTTCGACTCGCCCTTGTTTCCCGGGGCTGCGATTCTGCAAAGCCTCGATCAGGCGCAGGTCCGCCTCACCTTTGTGCCCGGCTTGCCTGGCGAGGACGGATCGAGCCGCGCCATCGTCGAGGGCTTCCAGGCTCAGCCTCCCTACGCCGGTCGTCTCCAACACATGGCCGAGGACCTGTTGGCCTTGCGCGACGCACGCGCACGCATGCTCATCGTCAGCTACCAGGGCCGACGCCTGCGCCATCTCCTTGCGGAGCAGGGAGTAGCTGCGGAGGTACAGGAGCGCTTGGACGATCCTCCGCGAGCGGGTTCGGTCACGATCATCGCGGGCACCCTGGCCGAGGGCTGGCGGCACCCGCCGTCGGACCTGGTGCTCGTCAGCGATGCCGAACTCTTCGGACGCAAGCGCATCCGCCGCATCCGGCGCGGTGCGCGAGGGGTGGACCGGTCATTCCTGGCCGATCTCGAGAAGGACGACTACATCGTCCACGTCGAGCACGGCGTCGGGCAGTTCGAGGGCATCGTTCAGATGAGCGAGGGCTCCGGCGAACGCGAGTACCTGGCCATCAGCTACGCCGGCGAGGACCGCCTGTACGTGCCCGTCGACCAGATCGGCCGCGTGCAGAAATACGTCGGCATGAGCGAGCGTGCACCCAAACTCAGCCGTCTGGGCACCGCCGACTGGACGCGCGCCAAGAAGAAGGCGCAGCAGTCCGCAGAGGAAATTGCCGCCGAACTGCTGGACATCTACGCCGCCCGCGAACTGGCCAGGGGCTACGCCTTCCCCGCCGACTCGCCCTGGCAGCACGAATTCGACGAAAAGTTCCCGTTCATTGAGACGCCCGACCAACTCGAGGCCATCAACGATGCCAAGGCCGACATGGAACGCGCGCGCCCCATGGACCGACTGGTCGCGGGGGACGTTGGCTACGGCAAGACCGAAGTTGCCCTGCGCGCCGTCTTCAAGGCGGCCATGAACAACAAGCAGGTCGCGGTGCTGGTACCAACGACCGTCTTGGCCCAGCAGCACTTCGACACCTTCGCCTTTCGCATGCGCGACTACCCGCTGAACGTCGAGTTGCTCAGCCGCTTCCGCGCCCGTGCCGAGCAGGCCGAGGTCATCGCCGGTCTCGCCTCGGGCGACGTGAACGTCGTGGTGGGGACCCATCGCCTGCTCCAGAAGGACGTCAAGTTCGCCGATCTGGGCCTTGTCGTGGTGGACGAAGAACAGCGCTTTGGCGTCAGGCAAAAGGAGCGCCTGAAGGACCTCCGCCGCGATGTCGACGTCCTCACGCTCACGGCCACGCCCATTCCTCGCACCATGCATATGGCGCTCAGCGGTCTACGCGAGATCAGCGTGATCGAGTCGCCGCCCGAGCGCCGCCTTGCCGTCAAGACCTATGTGGCCGGCTATAGCGACGCCATCGCCGTCGATGCCATCCGCAGCGAACTGGCTCGCGGCGGCCAGGTCTACTTCCTCCACAACCGCATCCAGACAATTCGGACGTGGGAAGAGCGGCTCAGGAACCTACTGCCCGATGTCGACATCGTCGTCGGCCACGGCCAGATGCCGCCGCGCGACCTCGAGGAAGTCATGTACCGCTTCGCCCGCGGCGATGCCCAGATGCTGCTCTCCACCGCGATCATCGAAAACGGCCTGGACATCCCCAACGTCAACACCATCATCGTCAACGACGCCTGGCGCTTCGGCCTGGCCCAGCTCTACCAGTTGCGCGGGCGCGTCGGTCGCAGCGCGACACAGGCCTACGCCTACTTCCTCTACCAGAAGAATCACACTCTGACCGAGGAAGCACAGAAGCGTCTACAGACCATTCTCGAGGCCTCCGAACTCGGCGCCGGCTTCCGTATCGCCCTGCGCGACCTGGAAATCCGCGGCGCCGGCAGCCTGCTGGGCGCCGAGCAACACGGCTACGTCACTACTGTGGGATTCGACCTGTACACGCGCATGCTGGCGGCCGCCGTCGACCGGCTGCGCGGCAAGGAACCAGACGAGCCGGATAGGGAGCTCCGGGCGGTGGTCGACCTGCCGCTGGCGGCCTACCTGCCGGACGACTACATGGGCACCTACGCCGCCAAGATCCGCGAGTACCAGCGACTGGCCCGCCTGCGCACCATCGGCGAGGTCGAGGAAGCCATCGCCGACATCCGTGATCGCTTCGGTGACCTGCCCGAACCCGTCGCCAACCTGGCCTACCTGCTCCGCGTCAAGGCCCGCGCCATCGCGCTCGAGATCCCCAGCATCACCGTCTACGGACGCGAACTCATCATCCGCGTTCCGACCGGCCTCCACGTCAGCCGGGGCACTCTCCTGAACGAAATCGGACGCGGTGTCCGCCGTGGCCAGCAAGGTCTCCTCTGGCCCAACTTCCAGCGCGACCGTCAATGGCAGACCAAGCTCCTGTCCCTCCTCGACGCCCTCCTCCGCTGGCATGACCACGCCGAAGCGCCCCCGGCGCCAGCGGCCGTGGGTGCGCGGCGCGAGTAACCCAACGCATCGGTACCCTGCCGATGCCTGCGATCCCTAACGCGTTTCTACCGCGGCATGCTCCGCGCGCTCGATGAAGCGAGCCAGCTGGGCGCGCAACGCCACGGAATCACCGGCTGGCTGCGTAAGGCGTTCCCGATCCGGCCCTTCATGAGCGCTCCACAGCAGGCGCAGAAGCAGAAGGGCCCAGCGCGTTGCGAGAAGCCGGTCCCACACCGCCAGTCGCTCCTCGAAGCTGGCATCCCCTTTCGGCCGTCGGTAGCTGTTGCGCAGCACGGCGTGCTCCGCCGAACTGAGCCCGTCCAGCGCGGCGTGCCACCGCAAGTCCGCGAGGTCCAATGCCGGATCGCCCCACCCGCTGTACTCCCAGTCAACCCAGCGCAACCGGGCGTCGTCACACCACACGGCGTTCGCCAGGTTCGGATCGACGCGGCACAAGCGCAGCGGAATGCGCGCCCGACGCGGATCCGCGTGGCTCATGGCGACAAATTCGGCGCAGTCATCCACCAACCGGTCGAGCCGCTCACACATTTCTCGCCCCTGCCGGTCGGCGTCAATCAGCCAACGTCCGTATTCGGCAAGAAAGCCGCGGAGTTCGTCGAGATAAGGTCCGAAGTCAAACCAGTGGAACCAGGCGTCGGGGAGTTCCGCACCCGCCACGTCGTCCGGCCGAACGCTGTGCACGCGCTGAATGCTCTCGATGAGGGCGTCGAGCTTGGGTGCCGTCAACTTTGCTCCCGTCAACTCGGAACCCAGAGGTTTGCCCGGCAGCCAGCGGTACGCGACCGCCGGGTACGGAACCACCGCGCAACTCTCGTCCAGCCAGAGCGGCTCCGGCGAAAGATCGAGCCCGAGACCTTGCAGCAGGCGCAGCGCGCCGTACTCGCGCCGGGCCCGCTGCCGCCCATCGTCAACGCAGAGCTTGCAGGCGAATCGCTGACCGGCGACATCCACTCGATACAACGCGTTGTTGGCGCCCCCGGTCACGCGAAGCACCGTCGCTCCGCGTCCGGTCCAGGTGGTCGCCTGCGCGGCGTGCGCGTCGGCCACGAACTGCAGCCATGCAGACGCCTCGCGCACTCGCTGCTGCCTGCCCAAATCAAGACTCCCCGTAGACAGCCTCCCCCACGCTACCGACAATCGCCGACCATTCGGCATCCACGAGGGCGCAGTGAAGCTCGGCTACTTCCACAACGGCCACTTTCCGCCAATCGAATTCGAGAAATTCGTCCGCTGGGGTGCGGCCAACGGCTACCAGGCCATTGATGTACCACTCTTTGAGCCAAACGTCCGCGCCATCTGCGACCGTCACGGGCTCGAGCCGACCTCAACCGTCGGCATGGTCTGCCAACCGATTGCCACCGATGCTCAGCAGCGCGCGGAGGAAGTGGCCCAGGCCCGACGCGCCCTCGACTACGCCGCCGCCGAGCACATCCCCAACGTCTGGCTCGGCCACGAGATGGCGCCCGACCTCGGCTTCGAGGAAAACGTCCGCCTGTTCGCGGAGGGCGCCGCTCCGGTTCTGGACCATGCGGATCGCGTCGGCGTTCGCCTGGTCATGGAAAACTGGGCCAACGGCGGCCGCAACCTCGCCTACGCGCCGGCCCATTGGTCCGCCATTTTCGACGCGGTTCCCCATCCCGCTCTGGGCTTGTGCCCCGACCCGTCCCACTTGGTCTGGCTCGGGATTGATTACCTGCGCGCGGTCCGCGACTTCGGCTCGCGCGTTTACCACGCGCACGCCAAGGACACCGAGTTCCTGCCCGACACGCTCTACCAATACGGCGTCATTGGTCCGGAACGCGGGCGCATTGGCCAGGGCACCTATCGCTTCCGAATCCCTGGATTCGGCGTCGTCGACTGGCCCGGATACATCACCGCGCTGCTCGAAGTCGGGTACAACGGCGCGCTTGTCGTCGAACACGAAGACGCTTTCTGGAGCTCCCAGACCGATGCCCAGCACGCCCTCAACGGCCTGGTCCTGGCCCAGCGCTTCCTGTCTCCGCTGCTGGTCTGAGGGATCCATCGGCGGCGCGTCGTCGGAACGTCAAGCGCACGACGGCTTACGTTGCCGACTGCGCCACACCGCTCAGGCGCTTGACATGACGCCTTATGCTAAGCGCCGCTATCAGTAGGTACTTGCCCTCACCCGACACCCACCCATCCGACCCATGGCCACCAAGCGCCGCTCCACGCGGCAAAGCACGGACACGAACACGCTCGTTATCGTTGAGTCACCCGCCAAGGCGCGCACCATCAAGCGCTACCTGGGCGATGACTACACCGTGGCGTCGTCGATCGGACATATCCGTGACCTGCCGTCCAGCGCCGCCGAAGTGCCGAAGCAACTCAAGGGCAAGGATTGGGCCACGCTCGCCGTGGACGTCGACGAAGGCTTTCGCCCCGTTTACATAATCCCAGCGGACAAGAAGCGCGTCGTGGCGGAGCTGCGGCGTGAGCTCAAGGCTGCCGGCCAGGTCTTGCTGGCAACTGACGAAGACCGCGAAGGCGAGGCTATTGCGTGGCACCTGGTCGAAGTCCTGAAGCCCAAGACGCCCGTGCGGCGTCTGGTATTCCACGAAATCACCCGCTCGGCCATCACCGAAGCGCTGTCCCACACCCGCGAGATTGACCAGCGGCTGGTCCAGGCGCAGGAGTCCCGACGCGTCCTGGACCGTCTGATCGGCTACCTGGTATCCCCGGTGCTCTGGAAGAAAGTCGGCAGTGGCCTGTCGGCAGGACGCGTGCAAACGCCCGCACTCTGGCTGATCGTTCAGCGCGAACGCGAGCGCATGGCCTTCGTTTCCGCCGCCTTCTGCATTCCCACGGCCACGTTCAGTCCGGCTGGCGCGGACGACGCCACCTTTGAGGCTCGCCTATTGACGCTGGACGGCCAGAACCTTGCAACCGCGGCCGACTTCGACCCGGACACCGGCAAGCTCCGCACCAACAGCAAAGCCCGTCTGCTGCATGAGGTCGACGCGCAGCGCGTTATCCGGGCGCTGAGCGACGTCGAGTTCCGGGTCACCGACGTCACAAAGCGTCCCCGAACCCGTCGTCCACAGCCGCCGTTCATCACCTCCACGCTCCAACGCGCGGCCTCGACGCGTCTGCGTTTCTCTCCGCGTCAGACCATGCGCGTGGCGCAACAGCTCTACGAGAACGGCTACATCACTTATATGCGTACCGACTCGCCCGCGCTCTCGGCCCAGGCAATTGATGCGGCCCGCGCCGCGGTCAGGTCCGCGGTGCCCGCGGGGCGCGTAGCCGACTACCTGCCGGATCGGCCGCGCCGCTATCGCGCCGGCTCCGCCCGAGCCCAGGAAGCCCACGAGGCCATCCGCCCGGCCGGCGAACACTTTCGCCATCCCGACGACCTCGGACCCGATGTCGACGCCGATGGCCGTCGCCTGTACCGGCTGATCTGGCAGCGCACCCTGGCCTCGCAGATGAGCGACGCCCAATTCGAGCAGACACGCCTACAGGTCGCGGCCAACGCCGGTGCCGACGGTACGGCCGTCTTCCAGGCCAACGGCCAGGTCGTCGTCTTCGACGGCTTTATGCGCATCTACGCTGGCGAGCGCCGTGGCGACAGCCTGCTGCCCGATGTGGCCCAGGGTGACCGGCTCCAGATCCACGGCATCGATCCCGGCCGCCGCGAAACCCGGCCACCCGACCGCTGGACCGAGGCCAGCCTTATCCGCGAACTCGAGCGACTCGGCATCGGCCGCCCCTCCACCTACGCGACGATCCTGGAAACCGTCCAGGGCAAGTACGTGGAGCGCACGGAAGGCGCCCTCGTGCCGCGCTGGCACGCCTTCGCGGTGATTCAGTTGCTCGAGTCGCACTTCCCCGAACTCGTCAACGCCGGCTTCACCGCCCGCATGGAAGACGGGCTCGACCAGGTGGCGGACGGCTCGCTCGACCCCCTGCCTTGGCTGTCCGCCTTCTACTTCGGCGCGGACGAAGGCACCACGAACGGCGGCCAGGGGATGCTGCACGACGGCCTGCGCCAGCGGATCGAGGCCAGCCAGGAAGCCATTGACGCACGCACGGTCTGCACCATTGCGCTACCCGGCGCCAACGGATCGCCGATCGCGGTGCGCATCGGCCGCTACGGACCCTACCTCGAGGCGCGCGAGAGCGGCGCACGCGCCCAGGCGCCCGATGACCTCCCGCCCGACCAGCTCACCACCGAAGTCGCCGCTGCCTTGCTGGCCAAGGCGGCCAGCGGCGACGAGCCGCTCGGTACCGATCCGGATTCCGGGCTGTCTGTCTTCCTGAAGTCCGGTCGGCTCGGTCCCTACCTCCAGCTTGGGGAGGGTAGCGGCAGCGGCCGTCGTCGACCCAAGACGACCAGCGTCTGGCCCATGTACAAACCCGAAGACCTCACGTTGCAGCAGGCGCTCATGATGCTCGCCTATCCAAGGACCCTGGGCAGCCATCCGGACAGCAATTCCAGGGTAACGGTTCAGGACGGACCCTATGGCCCCTACGTCAAGTGCGGTAAGGAATCCCGCAGCCTGCCCGGGGAGGGCGATGCGCGCTACGCCAAGCTTGCGTCAATCGAATTGCCCGAGGCGCTGGAACTACTCAAGGCGCCGAGGCAGCCGCGACGTAGCCGGGCGGCGGCCACGCCCCTGGCCGAGCTTGGGCCCCATCCGGCCTCAGGCGCTGCCATTACCGTTCGCGACGGTCGCTACGGCCCATACGTCACCGACGGCGAGCTCAATGCCAGCGTGCCGAAGGGTCGAGATCCGGCATCCGTCACGCTGGACGACGCCGTGGCGCTATTGGCCGCGCGCGCCGAGCGCGTCGCGGCCCAGGGCGGACGTCGCCGCCGGCGAACTCGACCACGGCGCCGCGCGCGCTGAATCCCTCCAGGCGTCCTTGGTGCGATATGCTTGGCCCACGGCCGGTTGGTACGGGCGAATACACACGCTGCCTGACGCTCTGGGGTCCTGCCGCGACACGCGGTCCCGCACGCGAACGACGGTAGCGGAGGACATTTGAAGGACAGAGAGAGGCAAGTACGCACATGCCAGTAGCCTCCATGCGCGATCTGCTCGCCGCCGGCGTGCACTTCGGCCACCGAACCCCGCGTTGGAACCCCAAGATGGCGGAGTTCATCTTCGGTGCGCGCGGCGGCGTACACATAATCGATCTGCAGCACACCGTTCGCGCGCTCGACCGCGCCGCCGCGTTTATGCGTGCTACCGCGGCCAGCGGCAACGAAGTGGTCTTCGTCGGAACCAAGCGGCAAGCCCAGGACGTCGTGCGCGAGCAGGCCGAACGTTGTGGAGCGCACTACGTGCAGCAGCGCTGGCTTGGCGGCACGCTGACCAACTTCGAGACGCTGCGCGCGCGCCTGCAGCGTTTGCGTGAACTCGAGGCTCGCGAGGCCGCCGGCGAGTTCGAGACCCTTTCCAAGAAAGACGCGCAACGTCTGCGCGTGGAACTGGCCCGTCTGACCAAGAAGATGGGCGGCATCAAGCACATGTCGCGGCTGCCGGCCGCGCTGTTCATCATCGATCCCAAGCGTGAATCCAACGCGGTGACCGAAGCTCGCAAGCTCGATATTCCGCTTGCGGCCATTGTTGACACCAACTGCGATCCGGAAGTCGTCGACTACGTGATTCCTGGAAACGACGATGCAATCCGCTCGATTGTCGCGGTCACCTCCGTCATCGCCGACGCCGTGCTCGCCGGCCGGGAAGAGTTTCGAAACCGGCAGGCCGAGCGCGAGGCGCAACTTGCCCGCGAAGCTCAGGCCGCGTTGGCCGCCGCAGCCAGGGCCGAATCTGCCGGTGAGACCACTGGCGACATAGAGGCCGCCATGTTGGCGGCGGCGAGCGAGGCCGGCAATGCGGGTCAGGCGCCAACGGCTGGCGCCGGGACGCCCCAAACGCCTGCCGTCGCTCCAGGCGCCGGCGGTCAGGGCGCCGCACGGGGCCGCCGTCGTCCTCCGCCCCAGGCTCGCGGTGGCCGCCGCAGGCCCAACGGCCGACCCGGTCGGTCCGGCGAGGGTGGCGCTCGTCCCAGGGGCCGCGCGCGGCCCCCGCAGCGTGGTGCCGATTCCGGCGGCGGTGGCGGCAGCGCCCAACCGCGTCGACAAGGGGAATAGTCGTTCATGGCGCACAAGGCATCCGTGGCGGACATTCGCGCGATCCGGGCCGACACCGGCGCCGGCGTGATGGACATCAAGCGCGCCATCGAGGACGCGGAAGGCGATCTCGACAAAGCCCGTGAACTTCTCGGCCAGCGCGGCTCGCAGTTCTCGGCCAAGCGTGCCGAACGCGAGACGAAGGAAGGCCTCGTGTCGGCCTACGTCCATCCAGGCCGTCCGCTTGGCGCCCTGCTCGAGCTCAACTGCGAGACGGACTTTGTGGCCCGCACCGATGACTTCACCACGCTGGCTCGTGACATCGCCATGCACATTGCGGCCATGGCGCCGACCCGGATCAGTGACGACGATGCCCCGGCCGACGACGACGGCCCGGCGTTGCTGTCCCAGCCATGGTTCCGTGACGGATCGCAAACGGTGGAGCAAGTGATCCAGTTGGCCGTTGCCAAACTGGGCGAGAACATTCAGGTCGGACGCTTCAGCCGCTTCGAGATCTGACGACAGGCACCCGCCGATTCGTACTGGAGGGCCAATGGCGACACCTGGCCTGAAATACCGTCGCGTCCTCTTGAAAATCGGCGGCGAGTCGCTGGCGGGCGACCGAGCCTTTGGCATCGCTCCGCTGGCCGTGCAGGCGCTGGCCGCGCGGATCGTCGAGGCGCTGGACCTTGGCGTCGAACTCGCCGTGGTCGTCGGCGGCGGCAACTTCTGGCGCGGCGGCGAGCACAAGAACATCAATCGTGCCACCGCCGACTACATCGGAATGCTCGGCACCGTGATGAACGCCATGGCGCTCCAGGAAGCTATCGAGCGGCTCGATGTCCCAACCCGCGTGCAAACCGCGATCGAAATGCGCGAAGTGGCCGAGCCGTACATTCGCCGCAAAGCCGTGGCGCATCTGGAAGCCGGTCGGCTCGTGATCTTCGCCGCGGGGAGCGGTAACCCCTACTTCACCACCGACACGGCCGGCGCGCTGCGCGCCATGGAGATCGGTGCCGAGGCATTGCTGAAAGCCACCAAAGTCGACGGCGCGTACACTGACGACCCAATGACGAATCCAGACGCCACCCGCATCGAACGCATTACCTACCTTGAGGCTCTCAATGACGGGCTCAAGATCTTGGACGCCACGGCATTCAGTCTCTGCATGGACAACAACCTGCCGATCATCGTTTTCCGGTTGGAGGACGAGGGCAGCCTGGTGCGGGTGCTGGCCGGAGATCAGGTCGGCACCCTGGTGGCGGCCTGAACGACCATGATTGACGAGTTCCTGTTGGACGGCGAGCGGCGGATGGGTCAGGCCATCGTGCACCTTCGGCATGAACTGGCGGGCATCCGTACCGGGCGCGCGTCACCGGCCTTGATCGAGGACCTGAGCGTGCCGTATTACGGACAGCCAACCCCCCTCAAGCAGATCGCGGGTATTTCAGCGCCCGAGGCTCGCCTGCTGGTCGTCCAACCCTGGGATAAGGCTGCGTTGCCCGACATCGAGCGGGCCCTCATCACGTCTGACCTCGGAATCACACCGTCCAACGACGGCAACGTGATTCACCTGCCAATCCCACAGCTCAGCGAAGACCGCCGCCGCGACCTCGTGCGAATCGTTCGCCAGCGCGCCGAAGACTCCAAGGTGGCCGTCCGCAATGTTCGACGGGATGTACATGACGACCTGCGCGATCTCGTGCGCGAGAAAGAGGCCTCGCAGGACGACCTCCACCGCTCGGAATCGCGACTGCAGGACGTAACGGATAAGTACGTGGCAGCGATTGATGACTTGAGCCGGCAGAAGGAAGCCGAGGTGATGCAGGTCTGAGCGGTGAACCCGGAAGGGTGCCGGCGCACGTGGCCATCATCATGGACGGCAACGGTCGCTGGGCGCAGGGCCGCGGCCTGGAACGTCAAGCCGGTCATCGCGAAGGCGCCCGGCGTGTGCGCGACATCGCGGCCGCCTGCATGGATCACGGCATCGGCGTCCTCACGATCTACGCCTTTTCGACCGAGAACTGGGACCGGCCGGCCGATGAGGTCAGTTTCCTCATGGACTTGATCCCCGAACGCCTCGAAGCCGAGCGATCCATGATCTTCGAGCAGCGCGTGCGCATCCGCGTGCTTGGTGAGATTGAAACCCTGCCGCTAATCGACCGTGTGGCAGTGCAGGACATCGTCCGCCAGACCGAGCATCACGACGGCCTTGACCTCAACATCGCCTTTAACTACGGCGGCCGCGCCGAGATTGTCCGCGCGCTTCGCAACTTGATTCGCGAGGGCCTGCGCCCCGACGACGTCACCGAAGAAATGGTGAGCGGCGCCATGTATACGGCAGGCCAGCCCGATCCTGATCTGCTGATCAGAACCGGCGGCGACCAGCGCTCCAGCAACTTCCTGGTCTGGCAGTCCACCTACAGCGAGTATTACTTCTCGCCCATCCTGTGGCCGGACTTCACCCGCGAAGCGTTTGAAGACGCGCTGGCCGACTTCGGCTCGCGCACGCGCCGCTTCGGACGAGTTCCAGTCACGGCCCCCGGCGCCGCGAGCGAGGCCTGACGCCCCTGGCCGTTCGCGTCGCCAGCGCCCTGGTTTTGGCGCCGGTGGTCGTTGGCCTGGCCTGGTGGCACCCGCTCGCGCTGGCGATTCCCATGGCCCTGGCGGCGGCGGCGATTGCCTTTGAAATCGGAACCATGTACGCGGCGAGCGGCCTGCGAGTCTCCCGTGGCGCCGGGGCGCTGCTGGCTGCGGTCCTGGTGTCTCGGTGGATGCTTGATCCAGAGCACCAGCCATGGGCTGATCTGGCCATTGGTGTCATTGCCGCATACACCCTGTTGCGCCAGCTCTGGCACCCCCGCATGTACGGACGCTTCACCAGTTGGGCGCTGGCCGTAGTTGCCGCGGTCTACGCCGGTGGCCTCTTGGGCTTCGTGGTCATGCTTCGTGCGCTGCCGGACGGATTCTGGTGGGTGGCCCTGGCCCTGGCGGTGACCTGGGCCTACGACACCTTCGGCTATCTGGTCGGACGCGGCCTGGGCCGGCGCGGATTCATGACCCACATCTCGCCCCGCAAGACCTGGGAAGGCGTTGGCGGCGGCCTGCTGGCGGCGATCATCGTCGTCGGCGCGTTTTCGCCCGTGCTGGGCTACGACTGGTGGCTGGCGGTTCCATTAGGATTCCTCTGGGGTCTTGCGGCGCAAGCGGGCGACCTGGTGGCGTCGATGCTCAAGCGAGATACCGGCCAAAAGGACTCCGGCCGGCTCATTCCTGGGCATGGCGGCATGCTGGATCGGCTCGACGCGCTCCTGTTTGTCGCGCCCGCCGTGTTCGCATTCGCGCAGTTGGTGGCCTGAGGGAGGTGACCGTGGCCGGTGCCGCTCCCCGCCGCCGCCGCGTGGTAATTCTCGGATCCACCGGCTCGATCGGAGTTCAGACCCTCCAGGTCGTGCGGGCCCACCCTGATCGCTTCGAGGTGCTCGGACTGGCCTGCGGATCGAATTCCGACTTGCTGTTCCAGCAAATCCGCGAGTTCCGCGCGCCAATGGCCTGCGTGCGGGATCTGGACCCGGCTGCCGGCGCCTGGCCGTCCCGCGCTGAGCGCCTGCCCTATCCCGACGGCATGGCCCAAATGGCCGCACTCCCGGAAGCCGACATCGTGGTCGTGGCCACCGTCGGCGACGCCGGATTCCGACCCACCGAAAGTGCCCTCCGCGCCGGCAACAACGTCGCCCTGGCCAGCAAGGAGATGCTCGTCATGGGTGGCGGGCTGTTCCGCGCGTTGGCCGACGAATCCGGCGCCGCCATCCTGCCCATCGACAGCGAACACAGTGCGATCTGGCAGTGCCTCGTCGGCGAAGCGTCGGAAAGCATCCGCCGGCTGATACTGACCGCCTCGGGAGGACCCTTCCGTACCTGGGATTCGGCGGACATTCGCACCGCCACCGCCGAAGAAGCACTCGAACATCCCAACTGGGACATGGGCGCCAAAATCACCGTCGACTCGGCCAGCCTGATCAACAAGGGCCTGGAGATTATCGAGGCCCACTGGCTGTTCCAGGTGCCATATCGCGCGATTAACGTGATCGTTCATCCCGAATCCATCGTCCACTCCATGGTTGAATTCCATGACGGATCCGTAAAGGCCCAGCTGGGAGTGCCCGACATGCGGTTGCCGATCCAGTACGCCATCGGGTACCCCGAGCGCCTGCCCAAGGCGCACGCGCCGCTGGACCTTCGCACGCTCTCACGCTTGACCTTCGAGCAGCCGGACGAGCGCCGGTTTCCCCTGTTGGCGCTGGCCCGCGCAGCCGGAGAGGCTGGCGGGACGGCCCCCGCCACGCTCTGCGGCGCGGACGACGCCGCGACGGCCTGGTTCATCGAAGGCGGCGGCCCGTTTGGCGTCATGACCAATGCCGTCCAGGCGGCCATGGACGCTATGGCGCCCCAGCCGCTCAACGACCTCGGCGCGGCCCTCGCGGCGCACCGTCGCGGCTACGAATTCGTGCGGGCGCGCCTGGCCGAGGCGTGAGCCCCCTCGAGGCCCTCCTCAACAGCGAGGCGGGTCTGCTGGTCACCCTTCCCCTGGCGCTGGCCGTGCTGAGCGTCATCGTATTTGTGCATGAACTCGGCCACTTTGTGGCCGCGCGGCGGTTCGGCGTCCATGTCAAGGAATTCGCCATCGGGTTCCCACCGCGTCTGAAGTCGGTGCTGCGTGGCGGAAACGCCTACCCCGCCGTTCGGCTCACCCAGGACCCGATCGACGTCAGTGGGCGACTGGTTCGCTTGTGGAGCGGCGATCCCGCGTCCAACCTGGCCAGGGCCATCGTCGTCCTGGACGGCGATGGTCCCTATCTGCGGGCCGACGCCGCCCACGCCGCCGCGAGTTCCGCTGCCGGAGTCATCGTCGCCGAGCCCCTCGCCGTTGACGACGCGGCCGACCTTGCCGCAATGCCGATCCCCGCGATCGCCGTCAGTCGCGCCGAGGCCGTGGCCATGCGCACCGACGCCGCTGGCCGCGAAGTCGCCATCACCACGCGTCGCAACCAGGATGGCGAAGTCGAGACCTGCGTTCGCATCGGCGCCACACGCTTCGCGCTGAACGTGGTTCCACTCGGCGGCTATGTTCGCATGACCGGGGAAAACGACGAGTTCGATGCGCCCGGCAGCTTTATGACGCGCCCCGCCTGGCAGCGCGGCCTGATTCTGCTGGCTGGACCGCTGATGAACGTGCTGCTCACCCCTTTGTTCTTCCTCGTCGCGGCCATGCTTGCGGATGTGACCGGCAGCCTGGTTGCCGGTGTCGTCCCTGGATCACCGGCCGCCGCCGCGGGCCTCCGGGAAGGCGACCAACTCCTGCGCATTGACGACCGCGACATCGTCTCGCCGGCCGACGTTCGAGATGCCGTGCGCGCCGTCGCCGGCCGGGAAGTGACGATTGTCGTTAAACGGCAGGACTCAGAACTCGCGGTCGTCGCCACTCCCCGCCTCAATCCACCGCCTGGGGAAGGCGCCTTGGGCATCCTGCTGCGAGCCACCGTCGGTCCGGCTCCGTTTCACCTGGCCGTCCCGCGCGCCTTTCAACGCACCTGGGATGCGCTGCTCCTGCTTCCCAGGGTCATCGGCGAGGCGATTGCCGGCACGCAACCGTTGGAGATGGCTGGACCTGTCGGCATCGTCCAGACCGTCGGCGTCGCCGCGCGGCAGGGCCCCGAGATCGTCTTCATCCTGGCCGCGTTCCTCACCGCCCAGATCGGCTTGCTCAATCTGGCGCCCTGGCCCGGACTGGACGGTGGCCGCCTGATCTTCGTCCTGGTGGAACTACTCACCGGCCGCCGCGTGCCCCCGCGACGCGAAGCCGCCTTCCACTTCGTGGGCATCATGGTGCTGCTCACCCTGGTGCTCGTCATAACTGTCGGCGACGTTCAACGGATTGCCGGGGCCTAGGGGACCGCTGCGAGCCCGACGAGTCCGCCGGTCATCCGATGCCGGACCGGCATTGGCTTATGGATCGCCCACGAGTTCGTGCACGGCAGGTGGTCTCAAGTCGACGCTAGGCGGGGTCCCTGATCGCTAAAGCCCTGAGGTGAGCCGCCAGCGAGGAGTCGCACAACGGCGCTCACGCGTCCGCGACCTGGAAGTGGATTTGATGCCAGCCCTCGGCGCCGTTCGGTGCGGGCGGCCTGGGACCCTCGGGTTGCGTAGCGCCGGTGGCGTCGGTCGCGCGCACCCTTGCGATGTGCGGGCCCGGGGTGGCATCCCACTCATGCACCCACTGCACCCAGGTGTGCTGGCTGATCGGCAACGCCATCCTCGCTTCCTGCCAGTCGCCGCTGTCGATCTGCACCTCCACTTTGCTGATGCCCCGATTCTGTGCCCACGCCACGCCGGCAATGGGCTGACGGCCGGGCTTAATGCCCGTTGAACCGGGCCGTGGAACGTCAATGCGCGACTGCGTCTTGACCGGACCCTGCTTGGACCATCCTCGCGGGATCCAGTAACCGTTGAACCCCTCCCAGGTTGTGACTTCAATCTCTTGCAGCCACTTCGTGGCCGACACGTAGCCGTAAAGGCCTGACACGATCAGGCGCGCCGGAAAGCCGTGCTGGAACGGCAGCGGCTCGCCGTTCATGCCAACGGCCACGAGCGCCGGACGTCCATCAAATGCCACGGCGGTCGGAAAGCCAACCGTGAATCCGTCAACCGACCGTCCCACGATTTGGGTGCCTTCAGGCTTCACCCCGGCATGATTCACTAGGTGCCAGATCGGCACGCCCTGCCACGTGGCATTTCCAATCAGTTCGCCGCCCACCTCGTTGGAGACGCAGCACAGCGTGATGAACTCCTCAAAGACCGAGAGCCCTAGCAGTTCGGGGAAGGAAATGCTGTAGGGGCGCTCCACCAGGCCCGTGATGTTGAGCCGCCAGTCGTTCACGTCGACGCGTGGAACCGAGAACGCGGTGTCAATCCGGTAGAAATCGTCGTTCGGAGTGACCAGCGGCGAAATCCCGTCCACCCCGACGGTCGTCGTCGTGAACGGCGCAGGTGTGGGCTCCGGCGTCGGCTCCGGCGTCGGCTCCGGCGTTGGCTCGGGGGTGGGCTCCGGCGTCGGCTCGGGCGTCGGTTCCGGCGTCGGCTCGGGGGTGGGTTGCGGCGTCGGTTCCGGCGTCGGCTCGGGCGTGGGCTCCGGCGTCGGCTCGGGTGTCGGCTCGGGCGTCGGTTCCGGCGTGGGCTCGGGCGTCGCCGCAACCGTCGGGGTCGCTGTCGGCGCGGCCGTTTCAGCGGCGCTGGCCACGGTCACGGGCGTGGGCTCGGGTGTCGGCTCGGGCGTCGGCGACGGGGTCGTCGCCGCCGTTGGAGTCGCTGTCGGCGCGGCTGTCTCCACTGCTCGAACCACAGTCACGGGCGTGGGTTCGGGCGTGGGCTCGGGCGTCGGCACTGGTGACGGCGTCGCCGCGGGAGTGGGCGGGGCCAACGCCCTGGGTGTCGGAATCGCTGCGACCGTCGGCGGCGCTGGAGGCGCGAGCGCCTGGGGTACTGGAGGAGCGGCCGACTCGGCAGCGCTGGACGCTGGCGTCGGGATGGTCACCGCCGCTGGGCGTTGCACCGTGGGAAGCACTACTTCCTCGCGCCTGGCCACGCCCACCTTGGCGCGCTCGATTAGATTGCGTCCGACGATCCCGGTAACGACTGAAGTCGCCGCGACCAGCGATGTCGTGCCAAGAAACAGCCGCCGCTGTCGCAGCATCTGGGTGGTCGGCGCCGGCTCAGTGGCTGCCGCCGGCTCCTGGATCAGGCGAATAAGCCACAGGAGCGTCGCCAGCGCCGCCCCAACCGAAACGGTAGCCGCGGCCACGGCATGGACTGGCGTCGATTGGGCGTCGAATCCATTCGCCAGACCTGCCAGGATTCCAAACGCCGCAAAGCCGGCCACCGCCGCCGGTCGAGACCGCAGGGCCACGACGCCGAACGTGGTACCGAAGATCGCGCTGAGCACGACCAGGAATATGACCAGCGCCAGCTTGTCGCTGGTGCCGAACACGCTGATCGCAAACTCTTCCATGGCCCGCGGACTCAAGTCGACGATCCGCCCGCTCATGGAGACGAGCAGCGATGGCAAACCGCCAAAGATCCCCGCGTACAGTTCGCTCACACCGATAGCCAGCAGCCCCGACAGGAGCCCCGCCAGGCCGCCACGCACTAGAACGCTCAACTCGGGGATCCGCCGCCCCGCGCTCTCGTCAGCCATTCGTTCCTCCTAGGCGGGCAGTGCTCGCATGCAGTTGGTTCGCCCACGCGGCCGGACCGGGGGCTCGCGCCATCGCAGGTCGTCGTGGCGCGGCATGGCGCGGACAGGCTCCGTTCCGGTTCCAACGTCGTGGACCATGATCGCCATGAACTCTCGGATTCACGGGTGGCCGCTTCCAGCAACCACGCAACTCCTGCACGCCATTCTATGGCGTATCCAACCACTTCGACTCAGGCTGGGCGAGCAATCGCACCGGCGTGCGGCGTGCCATCGCAGCGCTCAAGGGGGGCAGCGCGCGCACGGCGAGGAGGCATATGGTTCGTACCGAAAGCTGGCGGATTTGACGAATCTTCGGACCTATAGAATCCTCTGCCCGCGTTGAACGTCGCGGATCACTCATGCCCGTCACGGTGGCGGGTCCCGCCTACGAAAGGCACTCCCCAAATGATTCGTTCATTGTCTCTGCCCGCGCCATTGCGTGTGCTGATGCTCTTGACCCTCGTCTGTGCATTGGTCCTCGCAACCCTGGCGCCGGCACTCGCGGACATGCATCCGGCCGCCAACGACGGCCAGCGGCTTGAAGACCAATCGGCTGACGTGCAGGCCACCTACCGCTCGGTCTACGGTGATGATGCTGCGGCGAAGTGGATCGAAGAACACAACGCCGCGCTCGCCATGACCGGCAACATGTACTACAGCCGTATCGTCGCCGTGGCGAAGGCCCGCATCGAGGCGTCGAAGGCCATGAGCATGGACATGGACATGGGCATGGGCGACGACATGAAGATGGGCGACGACATGGACATGGGTATGAGCATGGACCTGCCCTACCGCATCGCCGCCGACGTAATCGGTCGCGGTACCGAAAAGGCCTTCTTGGCTGGTACCGACGCCGGCGTCCTCTACGGCATCGGGATCTCGGAAGACGAGATCAACAAGATGAAGATGGACGACATGTCGATGGGCGACATGATGTAGCGCTGGCCGGGCGCG
>JAPOXI010000080.1 GCA_026707185.1 Chloroflexota bacterium | reverse complement strand
ACGCCCTCGCTGCCGCCGGTGACGGCGGCGGCCAGACCCTCAAGCTGGAGATTCACAGCGGATCGGGATCAGGTCGCGGCGTCTCCGGCTGCCGCGCGTTCCCGCATCAGAAGCTCACGCCCCTTGCGGATGATCTCCTCGCGCTGCCGCTGCTGCCAACTCATCCCGGTTTTTGAGATGAACCACAGGCGCCGCGGGTAGCCCGGGATGCCGATCCAGACCACTTCCTGCCACGGCGGCATGCGGGCGGGTGGCGCCACGCCGTCCCAGTGCACGGGGGTTTCGTTAATGGTGAAGGCCACAAGCTGCTCCCTGGACGTCGGCTATTCGCGAAGCGACCGCCGCACATTATCGATCAGGCTCCGATGCGCGTCTGGCGCCCGCCGCCGCTCCGCCAATTTGCGTCGCACAGCGCGTTCGCCATAGTGCCGCATGGCCATGTAGATGGCCGAGGCGATCAGCACGATGATTCCAATTGCCCCGATGGTGTTCTGAAGTTCCTCCTGGAACCACCAGAACCCCGTGAGTACCCGCAGTCCGATCACGATCAGATAAATCGTGGCCGTCACGGAGATCGCATACGCCAGCCGGCGCCGCATCCCGCTGTATATCAGGAACGGGATCGTCGCAACCAGCATCCCCAACAGGAGCACGCGGAACATGGTCAAAAGTCAGGCGCGCATCGCCTGATCGTAGCACCGGGCCTTCGTCAGCCCGATAGGTAAGGGGCACACGGTACGCATCCATGCGCTACCCTATGCGGAACCCGCATGACGCTGGCCTTGGCGGCGCATACCGTTCGCACGGTGGGCTCCTTCAGGTTCCAGGTCGCTCGAGAGCTACAACGTCCCCCACGCCGATGAACGACCCTCGACCGATGACCGGTGCCGCCGGAGTCGGGCGCGCCCTACGTCGACGCATCCCACGCTCGCCGGCGTCGCACTAGTCGTTCCACCAGCCGCCTGATCGAGAGGATCCCTACCTTGGCCGCTATGTACGACCCGCGCTTCGAGCACGATTCGTGCGGCGTGGGCTTTGTGGCGGACATTCAGGGGCGTCGCTCGCACGGGATCGTCGAGCGGGCACTTGAGGCCGTGGCCTCGCTGACGCATCGAGGCGCAATCGCGGCCGACGCCCGCACCGGCGATGGTGCCGGCATCCTCACGCAACTACCCCGTGAACTGCTGGCTAGCGCCTACGCCGACGTCGGGTGGTCAAGCGTCGATCCCGCGCGCATGGCGGTGGGCGTCTTCTTCTTGGACGCGCACGACCCCCGCGGCACGCATCGCGCCCAGGTGCTGGCCGAAGCGATTTGCGCCCGTCGCGGATTCAGCGTGGCGGGCTGGCGCGACGTGCCGCTCGACCGCGCGGTATTGGGCGCGGCCGGTGGCAGCACCATGCCGGACATCAAGCATCTGCTGCTCGTCGACAACCAGGATTCGAGCGATCTTCTGCCGGCGGAGCAGCGGCTATTCCTGGGCCGCAAGGAACTCGAGGGCCGGCTGCGCGCTGAGTCCCTGGATGCCAACTACGTGGTCTCGCTTTCCTCGCGCACCATTGTCTACAAGGGCCTGATCGTCGGCACCGAAGTCGGCCACTTCTTCAAGGACCTCAGCGACTCCCGCTACCGCACGGCCGTGGCGGTTTTCCACCAGCGCTACAGCACCAACACCAGTCCAACCTGGGAATTGGCTCAGCCGTTCCGGATGCTGGCGCACAACGGCGAAATCAACACGCTTGACGGCAACCGCAACTGGATGTTCGCCCGCGAAGGCGGGTTAGAGCATCCGCTCTTCGGCGCGGACACGGCTGTCCTTCGGCCCATGACCGACCGCGTTGGGTCTGCCATGTCGGACTCGTGCAGCCTTGACCAGGTGCTTGAGTTGCTCACCCATTCCGGACGCAACCTGGTGCACAGCGCCATGATGCTCGTGCCGGAAGCCTGGCGCGATGCGCGGGAGATGCCGGCTGAGCTGAAGGATTTCTACGCCTATCACGCCTGTCTCATGGAGCCCTGGGACGGCCCGGCCGCCCTCGCCTTCACCGACGGGCGCTGGGTGTGCGGCTCGCTGGACCGCAACGGCCTGCGACCGGCCCGTTATGTCGTCACCGACGACGACATGGTGCTCATGGCGTCGGAAGTCGGCGTGATCGACATTGACGACGCACACGTCGTGTCCAAGGGCCGACTGGGTCCCGGGCGCATGATCGCGGTCGATCTGGAAACCGGCCGCTTGCTCACCAATTACGCCGCCAAGCGCGAATTTGTCGAGAACAAGCCCTACGGCGATTGGTTCCACGATCAGCGCGTCACGATCGACCGGTCGCTGCCGGTCGACCTCGATGGCAATGAGAAGGGGCTGGCCGGACCCGAGGTGCAGCGCTGGCAACGCGCGCTGGGATTCACCCGTGAGGACCTGACGCACATCCTCGAACCTATGGCGCTCCAGGCCATGGACCCGGTGTTTTCCATGGGCAACGATGCGCCCCTCGCGGTCATGTCGCGCTTCCAACCATCCGTCTTCAGCTACCTGAGGCAACGCTTCGCACAGGTCACCAATCCGCCCATCGATCCACTGCGCGAGAAGCTGGTCATGTCTCTGATGACGCGTCTCGGTAAGCGCGGCACCTTCCTTGTTCCCACGCCCGAGGCCGCCAATCTGCTGCACCTCGAGTCGCCGCTGCTGAGCGACGAAGACTTACGGCGCCTTGACAAGCTGCAGGATCCCAACTTCGCCTCAGCCTGGCTCGACGCCCTGTTCCCGGTCGCCGGGGGCCCGGCTGGGCTGGAACTGGCACTGGACGAGTTGGTCAGGCAGGCGCTGAGCGCGATCGACGACGGTGCGCGCATCCTGATCGTTAGTGACCGCAGGATGGATCGCGCTCGTGCGGCCATTCCGATTGCGCTGGCGGTGGGCGCGCTGCACTTTGCCCTGATCAAGTCCGGGCGGCGTCTACATGCCGGCATCGTGGTACATACGGCCCAGGCCTGGGACGTGCATCACCTCTGCGCCCTCATCGGCTACGGCGCGGGCGCCGTGAGTCCCTACCTCGCGCTGGCCACGGTCAACAGCCTGGAGCCGGTCGCCACCAACGGGTCCGAGAACCTCAGTCAGACCTACCTGCGGATCGCGGAGGACGGGGTACGCAAGGTGCTTTCCAAGATGGGCATCTCGACCCTGAGCAGCTATCAGGGCGCGCAGGTCTTTGAAGCCGTCGGTCTGGCCGCCGAGGTGATCGACCGCTGTTTCCCCGGAACCCCGTCGCGGGTCGGCGGCATCGGCTTCGAGGAATTGGCCACCGATGTCCTGGCACGGCACGCCGAGGCTTTCGAACCCGAGGACCCGCCGCAGCCAGCTGACATCGGCTGGGCGCGCTATCGGCGTAACGGCGAATTCCACGCCGCCAACCCAGGCTTCGTCAAGGCCATGCACCGGGCGATCCGAACGGGTGACCGCGAAGACTTCGACGCCTACGACAGCACGGTCAACGACCGGGATCCTTATGCGATCCGAGACCTGCTGCGCTTCGTTCCGCAGGGCGATTCCATTCCGCTGGACGACGTGGAGCCGATTGAGACCATCGTGCGCCGCTTCACGACCACGGCCATGTCCGTTGGCGCCCTCAGCCCGGAGGCCCACAGCACCCTGAGCAAGGCCATGAACAGCCTGGGTGCCCGCAGCAATACGGGGGAAGGCGGGGAGGACCGCACGTGGTACACCCCCGACGAGAACGGACAAGAGCCCGACAGCCGAATCAAGCAGGTCGCGTCCGGCCGCTTCGGCGTGACCCCGCTGTACCTGTCCAAGGCCGATCAACTCGAAATCAAGATGGCGCAGGGCTCCAAGCCCGGTGAGGGCGGGCAGTTGCCGGCCCTCAAGGTGTCGCCCTACATCGCCAGCCTGCGCCACACCATTCCGGGCATTCCCCTCATTTCGCCGCCGCCGCATCACGACATCTACAGCATCGAAGACCTGGCGCAACTGATCTACGACCTCAAGCACGCCAACCCGAACGCCGCGGTGGGCGTAAAACTGGTGGCCGAGTCAGGCGTGGGCACCATCGCTGCCGGCGTGGCCAAGGCTTACGCCGACTACGTGCTCATCAGCGGCCACGACGGCGGTACCGGCGCCTCGCCGATCAGTTCAATCAAGAACGCCGGCGTGCCGTGGGAGATTGGTCTGGTCGAGACGCAGCACGTGCTCGTGCGCAACGGCCTGCGCGACCGCATCCTGGTCAAGACCGATGGTGGCCTCAAGACTGCCCGCGACGTCGTGATCGCGGGCATCCTGGGCGCCGAGGAGTTCGGCTTCGGGACCGTAGCCGCCGTGGCGGTGGGCTGCATCATGGCCCGCCAGTGCCACCTCAACACCTGCCCAGTGGGCGTGGCCACGCAGCGCGCCGACCTGCGCGAACGCTTCGCCGGCGAGCCGGAACACGTGGTCCGCTTCTTCACCCACATGGCCCAGGGCGTCCGCGAGATCATGGCTGGCCTGGGCGTGGCTCGCTTTGACGACCTGGTCGGTCAGGTCCAATACCTTGAACCGGACCCCGATCTCGACGCTGGCCGGGCGGCTGCCCTCGATCTACACGACCTCTTGGTCCCGCCTGACGAAACCCGCGTGTCGCCGTTGCGCCGCCATCGCGACCGCAATGACCGGCCGCACGACTTTCATCTCGACACGCAGAT
>JAPOXI010000107.1 GCA_026707185.1 Chloroflexota bacterium | reverse complement strand
GTTTTCGCGCGCCCTGGCAATCACGTTCAGGTTTTGCTCGCGGCTGCGTGAGCCAAAGGAAGGGATCAATAAGGCTTGAGCGCCGTCCATCACCTGGGCGCGGGCTATGAGCGGGTTCCAGCGGTCGTTGCAGATCATGGTGCCGACGCGGCCCACCGGGGTGTCGATGGCGCGAAGACTCTGGCCGAGACGGTTGAAGTCCCAGTCGTCGCACGAACCCTCGGCGAGCTGGGTCTTGTAGTACGTCCCGCAGTGTTCGCCCTCGGGCCCATAGATGATCGCGGCGTTGTAGACCCCGTCGTCGCGCCGTTCGGCGTAGCCGAAGCAGAGAACAATGCGCAGTTCGCGCGCGAGCTTGCTGAAACGCTGGAGACAGGGACCATCGGGCGGCTCGGCAATCTCCCACATGTCAGCACGGAGCTCCGGATCCTCGATGACATCCATGACGACGTAGCCCTCGAGAAATCCCTCCGGGGCTACCACCAACTCCGCGCCCTGGGCTGCGGCTTGGCGGACAAAGTCTTCCAGCTTGTCGGCGTTGGCGGCCTTGTCCCACTTCTTGGGCTTGATGGACAAAGCCGCCGCGCAGACTGATCGATACATCGTTAAGTCCCTTTCGAACTCGAAACGCCAAGCCCAGCCCAGAAACGCTGACGACCCGCGACAAGCTTGTCAAACATATGTAATTCGACCTCGAATTACATATCGGTCACGCCCGCGTTCGCTCACGCGTTTGGGCGGTCACGTGGCCCAAGCCACACACTCTCGGGGACGCCGGCCTCGTGGTTGAGAGCGCGCGCGAGTTCGAAGAGCACGTCGCTCAGACGGTTCAGAAAGACTGGGACATCGGGGCTGACGAGTGCTTCCGACGCCAGGCGAAAGACCTCGCGCTCGGCGCGGCGGCAGACAGTTCGGGCGAGGTTCACGCTCGCCGCCGCGGGCGTACCACCGGGCAGGATGAAGTGCTGCAGCGGCGGCAGATCTGCCCGGTAGCCGTCAAGCCACGTGTCCAGCGCCGCGACGTCCGTCGACGTGATGCGGTCGCCACGGGCGCGTCCGCCCGGATTGGCCAGGTCCGACCCCAGGGTGAACAGCCGGGTCTGTATCCAGGCCAGGCGGTCCAGGTGATCACCCGCCGGGCAGGAACTCATGGCGACACCGAGCGCCGAGTTGAGTTCGTCAACGGCGCCCAGGGCGGCGATGCGGCCGTCGGTCTTCGAAACGCGCGCGCCGTCGAAGAGGCTGGTCTGGCCCTGGTCACCATGGTGCTTACGGGTCAATGGCGCCTCAAGACGGGTTTCCGAGAGGAGTGTTTCACGTGAAACATCGCAGCGGTCTCACGCGGATTTCGCGCGGTCAGGGAGAAGCACCCGGGCAATGGAATCGCCACCGATGTCGCGCCAGCCAGACCCCGGCTCGGCCAATCGACGCGCCAGCGGCGAGTCGGTCTGGATGACCACGGCGTCGGGATCGATGTCCATGAGTTTCTGGCGCCAGCCAGGCTCCAAGCCTGTGATCGTGAGGTAGTCGCCGAGCGTATCGGGCACGAAGAGGTCAAAGCGGCCATCGATGAACACAAGCGCGTCCGGCCACAGGGCCCAGGTGAGGAACGCGCCCCAATGGTAGGTGCCGAAGATTCGCGTCGCTCCCGTGTCGGCCACGAGGTCGCGGGCCGCGGCCGGCATTGGCACGACGGTTGGTCCGTCTAGCGTCCGCGGGCTGATGGCGACGGCGATACCAACGGCCGCAGCTACGGACACCGCCGCAATGGCGCGGATCGCCCACGCCGGCGGATGTGGACGGGCGGCGCCGGTCAGCGCGAGCGGGCCAGCCAGCAGCAACGGCGCTAGAACCGCCGCGAAGGGCATGACTTTGCGTGTGCTGTAGCCAGCGGCCACCACGACGACCAGCACTAGGACATCGACAGGGGTGACACGACCGCGTCGCAGGACCAGCAGCAGGCCGGTCAGCACCAGAAAGGCCGCGAAGAACCACCAGGTTTCGCTGAAGGCCTCGGGCGGCCGCCAATCGCTGTTGAAGCGACGAAACTCGCCGCCCCATTGAAAGAACGGCTGGGCGAGCAGGCGGACTCCCGACGGATTGAGGGCCGGTGCGACGACCGACATGGCCGTGACGGCGGCGAAGGGTCCAAGGCGCGTGCGGGGGCGTGGACCGATGAAAGGCAGCCGGGACCGTGCCCAAAGCGCTTCGACGAGGAAGGCGGCCAGCAGGGCGAAGCCGATGGGGAACGACGCGTGTACGTTGCCCCAGATAGCGAATACGAACGGCAGCAGCCAGAGCCAACGCGAGCCCGTGCGCCGGTGATGCAACGCCAGGACGGCCGCCAGCACGGCAGCCAGGAGCCCGAATGCCAGCGGACGGATGCCCGCAAACGGGAACAGCGGCAGGGATGCCGTCACCAACGCGGCGGTTCGCGTCCATGGGCCGACGCCGTGGGCGGCCAGCGCGCGTTCGAGCAGGGCCCAGGTGAGGGCGTAGATGGCGGCTATACCCAGGACCGCGGCTACAACTCCGCCCAGGTCCACCAGCCCAAAAATGATCAGGGCGGGAAGCCACTCGTGGACGGTCCAGACCGAGTCCCGGGCGCTGAAGGTAAATGGATCGGGATAGGGGAGTTCGCCCCGGCTCGCGATGAAGCGACCGTTGTTGAGGTGGACCCAGAGGTCGGCGTCCAGCGGCTGGGCGGCGGCCAGCGCCGCAATGGCCAGTATCGCGACGGCGGGCGTCGCGCCTATGCGTAGACCGACGTTGGCGGACACCTGCCTGGTGGCCTGAGACAGCGCAGGCACGGCCCGTGATTCCTAGCGCGTGGGCGGCAGATTACGCCGCAAGAATTCGGCGCTGTTGCGGACCACGGTCTGAGCGCTGGCGTTAAGCAGATGCCCCACGCCGGGATAGAGGTAGAGGTTACTTGCCACGCCGGCCTCCCCCAAGGCCAGCCGGAGCTTCGACGCCCACGCCGGGTTAACCGCCAGATCGTTCCCGCCTTGGTGGATATCCACCGGGCCGGTCAGCCCTTCGAGATAGTTGCCTGCGGACAGGGCGGCGCGCAACTGGTCGCTTGAGCTGGAGGTTGGGACGCGGTAGTAGTCGGAGATGTCGTCAAGCCAGACGCTGAGCGGCGCCCAGAGCGCTATCGGGCCAATCCAGGGGTTCACGACGCCAGCGCGGATGGCCAGTTCGCCGCCGAGGCTATGCCCCCAAATGCCGATGTGACCCGGCTGCGCTTCGGGGAACTCGCGCGCCGCCGACGCCAGGTTGAGAACGTCGATCACGAATTCAAGCCGGGCGCCGATGTTGAGCCGCGAGTCGTCTTGCGAACCGCCGAGCCCACGATAGTCCGTGGCAAGGGTCACCACGCCGCGCCGGCCCAGGGCGTCGGCCATCACACGCGTGCCCACGCCGGTGGCGTACTGGCTTGGCAGCACGTATCCGTGATTGAGCAGGACGACCGGAAAGGGGCCTTGACCGGACGGGATAGTGGCCATGCCCGTGATGTGCAGGCCGTCGGAGTTGTAGCTCATGACGTATGAGGTGTAGTCGTCATGGCGAGCGGCCACCTTGTGCAGGCGAATCTCCGAAGGTGGGAAGTTGCGCGCGCGCAGCGCGGGAATGGAAAGCGGGGATCCGCCGGGACTGCGGTCGTTGGGCCGGCCAACCAGGTTCCAGACGTCACAGGCGCTCAGGGCCAGGGCGGTTGAGCCAACCGCGAGCAGGCCGAGGAGTCGCCGGCGAGGGAGCGGGAGGTGATGTATCGACGCGGACATGGGCGGAACGGTCTCCAACGTGTGCGAGGTTGCCGCCGACCGCTTGGGTGGGGTTACCGGTCTATTGAGGCTAGTCCGTCCGAGACGCGCTCGACGACGTCGAACTCGACGGCACGGGCCGCGGCATTGAGCGCGTTTTCCACCGCCATGGCATTAGATCGTCCGTGTCCAATGATGACCACGCCGTTAACGCCGAGCAGTGGTGTACCGCCGTATTGAGCGTAGTCGGTGCGACGCCGCACCGCTCGGAACGCTGGATACATAAAAGCAACCCCGGGGAGCGTGTAGGGGCGGCGGCGGACGGCGGCGCGAAGTTCGCCCACCGCAAACTCAGCCGTGGCCTCGAAAGATTTCAGGACCAGGTTGCCTGCGAAGCCGTCGCAGACCACCACATCAGCGCTGCTATTGAAGAGCCCGCCCGGCTCGATATTGCCGACAAAGTCGAGTGGTGAGGCCGCCAGGAGTTCCGCGGCCGCAAGGGTCAGCGGGCTGCCCTTGGTGGCCTCCTCGCCGATGCTCAACACCCCGACGCAGGGATTCGGCGTCCCAAGCACCTGGCGCAAGTAGACCTCGCCCATCAGGCCAAAGTCGCGCAAATGTTCGGGGCGGGCCTCGGCGTTGGCGCCGACGTCAATGAGCAGCGTAGGGGCTTCGCGACCGGGGATGAGGACCGCAAGACCGGGCCGGTCCACGCCGGCCGCACGCCCCACGACCAGGACGCCAGCCGCCATCGTGGCGCCGGTGTTCCCCATTGAAACGAGGGCCTGGGCCTCCCCGGAGCGGACGAGCTCCGCGCAGCGCCGGATCGAGGCGTCGCGGGTGGATCGCACCGCCTGCACCGGGTGTTCGTCCATGCCGATGGTGGTCGGCCCCGATTCCAGGCGCCAGGCGGCGGGATCCTCGC
>JAPOXI010000022.1 GCA_026707185.1 Chloroflexota bacterium | reverse complement strand
TCCAGACGCTGAGCGAGTCCGACCTGCAGCGAGCGGAGACGGTGGGTCTGCCGTTTGCGCTGATCGTGCTGGTGCTGGTCTTCGGGTCCGTGGTCGCGGCCGGCATTCCCGTGCTGGCGGGTGGCGCCAGCGTGGTCGTCGGCCTGGCGCTGCTGTGGTTGTTCGGGCAGCAGGTCGGCTTCTCGATCTTCGCCCTCAATGTGGTGACGCTGGTGGGCCTGGGGCTCGGGGCCGACTACTCGCTGATCCTGGTCAGCCGCTTCCGCGAGGAACTGGCGGCGGGTCGCACCACCGAGGACGCGGTGCCCCGCACGGTCGCCACGGCGGGAAAGGCCGTGGTGTTTTCCGGCGCGGCCGTGCTGACGGGGCTGGCCTCGCTGATGGTCTTCGAGTTCATGATGCTGCGCTCCATCGGCGCCGGGGGCGCCCTCGTCGTGCTGATCGCCGTCGCGGCCGCCACGACCTTCGTGCCGGCTCTGCTGGCCGTGCTGGGTCCGCGCGTCAACCGGTGGCGCGTCTGGCGGCCGCGTGTCGGTCCCCAGAACGGCTGGGCGCGGCTGGCGCGTGCGGTTATGCGGCGGCCGTTGCCAATCTTTCTCGGCGTCTCCGCATTCCTTGTGGTGCTGGGTCTGCCGTTTCTGCACGTCCGCCTCAACGCGCCCGACGCCAGGGTGCTCACGCCGGATTCGCCGTCCCGCGTGGCCTACGAGTTTCTAAGGGATGAGTTCGGCGAAGGCCATCAGACGCCGCTGTTCCTCGTGTCCCGCTTTCCCGGAGGCGCGCTGGCCCCGGACGCCGTAGCGGCGCAGCACGCGCTCACCCGCGCGCTTGAAGCCGATCCGCGCGTCGCCAGGGTGGGAGGCATCACCGCCCTCGACCCGCGAATCACGCTGGAGCAATACCAGTTGCTCTACAGCTACGCACCGGGGATTGGAGACCCCTGGGCCAGGGCGCTGGCCGAAACGTTCACGCGCGAGAACGCCGCCTTCATGCTGGTGGAGCCCAGCGTGCCCTCAACATCGCCCGAAGCCGAAGGACTCGTCGAGGCCATCCGCGCCTACCGCGACGCCAACGGGCTCGATCTGCTCGTTGGCGGCGGCGCGGCCGGGCTCAAGGATTTCGTCGACCGGCTCTACAGCGACTTTCCCAAGGCCGTGCTGCTGATCCTGGTGATCACGTACGTGGTGCTGGCCGTGCTTTTCCGGTCGGTCGTGTTGCCGCTGAAGGCCGTGCTGCTGAACGTGCTGAGCCTGCTGGCGAGCTTTGGCGCGCTGGTGCTGGTGTTCCAGGACGGCTGGCTGTCGAACGTCCTGCGCTTTGAGCCGCTCGGTTACATCGATTCCCTGTTGCCCGTGGTTCTCTTCGCCATGCTCTTCGGATTAAGCATGGACTATGAGGTCTTTCTGCTCTCGCGCGTCAAGGAAGCGCACGACGAGGGCCGCTCCAACACCGAGAGCGTGGCCATTGGCATGGAACGCAGCGGGCGCGTGGTCACTAGCGCGGCCCTGGTGGTGATTGCCGTATGCCTGGCATTCGTGACCGCCGACATCGTGCTGATCAAGGCGTTGGGCCTGGGCGCGGCTATTGCCGTCTTTGTGGACGCCGCCATCGTGCGCGCGCTGCTGGTGCCGGCCACGATGCACCTGCTCGGCCGCTGGAACTGGTGGGCGCCCTCCCTGCGCTGGCCGCGGTTGCGGAGGGCCACGTGATTCGGCGCGCGCTCTGCCTGGCCCTGGCCGCGCTTCTGCTGGCTGCCTGCGGCGAAGTCACACCGTCGCTTCCCGAGCCGCCGCCCAATCGATTCGATGCCTCCTCGCTGCCCCCAATTGACCTGCCCAGGGACGACGCGCCGCACGCCAACCTGACCGAGTGGTGGTACGTCAGCGGCCATCTGCAGACGGCCGAAGGTGATCCCTTCGGCTTTGAGTTCGCACTGTTCCAGTCCGTTCGTGCGGGCGCCCCGCCCGGCTACGCCGCCCACTTCGCCGTAACCGACATCGGCCGCCAGCGCTTTCACTACGGCGAGCGCACCGAGGTGGCCGACCCGTACGCGAAGCAGTCAGGCCCGCCAGCGGGCCTCGACCTCTCCGTGGATGGCTGGACCCTGCGCGATGTGCCTGGAGGCTTTTCCATCTCCGCTGGTCTGGACACAGTGGCTCTCCAGGTGGAACTCGTCCCGACCAAGCCGGCCGCCATCCACAACGAGACGGGCATCCTGGATTTCTCTCCCTTCGGTTGGAGCTACTACTACTCCTACACGCGCGCCGCCGTACGCGGCGTGCTGCTTGACCAGGGCCTGCCGCGTCCGGTGACCGGCACCGCCTGGATCGACCATCAGTGGGGCGACTTCATCTCCGTCACCTCCGGCGGCTGGGACTGGTACAGCGTGCAGCTGGCTGACGGGCGTGACTTCACGGCGTCCGTCGTCCGCGACGAGTCCGGCGCCACCGTGCTGCAGTACGGCACCCTGGTCGGCCCGGCCGGTGAGGCGAGGCACCTGCGCGCTGACGAGCTGGAGGTGCGAGCCACCGGCAGCTGGACCAGTCCGCACACGGGGATCGTCTATCCGTCCGGCTGGACCATCTCGGTTCCCGGCCAAGGTCTGCGCCTGCGCCTGGAACCGTTCCTTCGTGACCAGGAACTGGACACCCGCGCCAGCACCGGCGTCGTGTATTGGGAGGGCGCCGTGCATGTCAGCGGCGACGGTGGCGAGACTGGCCTGGGCTACGTGGAACTGACCGGGTACCGGCCCTAACCGTTGCAGTCGGCGTGCTGCGGCGATCCGGCGTACCATCAACGGCCGCGCTGATCTGATGGGATCGAAGCTCATGTCCGCTCGCCAGGCTCGCATCGGCGTCATCGGCGCCGGCTGGTGGTCCACGTACACGCACATTCCGGGACTGATCGAGAATCCTCACGCGCACCTGGCCGCGATCTGCGACCGCAGCGAGGAGGCCTGCGAGCGCGCCACTACGGCCTTCCCCGGCCCGGCCGCCTACGTAGACGTGGAGACCATGCTCGCCGAGACGGAGCTTGACGGCGTGGTCATTGCCGTGCCCCACGCGGCCCACTATGACCTGGCCGTGCGCTGCCTGGATGCCGGCCTAAACGTCATGCTGGAAAAGCCCATGGTGCTGACGGCCAAACACGCCGCCGACCTGGTTCGCCGCGCCGAGACTCAGGCAGTGGAACTCATCATCGGCTATCCCTGGCACTTCACCCGCACCGCCATCCGAGCTCGCGAGGTGATTGCTTCGGGCGAACTCGGCGCTATCCAGCATGTCGTCTGCACCTTTTCGTCCATGGTCGTCGAGTTTTACCGCGGCAACGACGCCGCCTATAAGCCGGTCTTCGAGTGGACCGTCGCCGGACCCGGCGACGTCTATGCGCGCCCGGAACTCTCCGGCGGCGGCCAGGGGCACCTCCAGATCACCCACTCGTCGGGCCTGATGTTCTTCGTCACCGGCCTGCGCGCCCGGCGCGTCAGCGCGCTGATGAACTCGTTCGACCTACCAGTGGACCTGGTGGACGCCATGACCGTGGAGTTCGAGGGTGGCGCCCTGGGCGTAGTCTCCAGCACCGGCAACGTGCCGGTGGGCGACGCCGGCCAGCTGGATGTCCGCGCCTATTGCGAGCACGGCTATGTACTGCTGGACGCGATCAAGGGCGCGCAGGAGATCCACCGCCGCGACGGGTCCATCGAGCGCGACCAGTTGCCCGCGGACGATTCCTACCCCCGCTTCGCGACAGCCGCCAACCTGGTGGACGTGTGCCTGGGCCGCGAACCCAACGGTTCGCCGGCCGAGTTCGGGCATCGTTCCGTTGAACTACTGGACGCCGCCTACCGCTCGGCTGAGGACGGCGGCCGCATGGTGGAGGTCAGCGATCTCTACGCCTGAGCCGGCGGACGAGACCGCAACCGACGCCGGCGAACTCACCGTCGCGCCTGAGGCCGCCCTGGCCCTTCACACGGCGCTGCAGGATGGGAATGGGAGCGACGAGGCTGCGCGGGCGATCCGCATTACGCTCGATACGGCCGAGCGGATGCGCCTCTCGGTGAGCGACATCTGGGAGGGCGATCGGAGAGTCGTTTTCGACGGCCGAATCATCCTGGTCGCCGAGCCCGACGTGGCCGACGCGCTGGCCGGACGCACACTGGCCATTCAAACCACCGGCGGACGATCCGCGTTCACCCTCAGACCGACGCGCGACGCGGACGCCTAGGCCGGATCGGCGGCCAGCACCGGCGCCAGCAGGTTGTCGAGGTCGGCGTCGCTGAGCGGACCCACCCAGCGGCGAACCAGCACACCCTGGCGGTCAATCACGAAGGTCTCCGGCAGGCCGGTTACGCCAAACTCGACCGGAATCAGCCGCGTGGTGTCTTCGGCGTTCGGGTATGTCACGCCCACTTCGTCCAGGAATTCGACGGCCGCGGCCTGGTCGTCCCAGACGTCGATGCCCAGGATGGTCACGCCCGCAGATTCCAGCCGCACGGCCGCCCGCTGCAGCACGGGCGCTTCCACGCGGCAGGGCGGGCACCAGGTGGCCCAGAAATTCAACACGACGATCTGCCCACGGTAGTCCGATAGCTGAAGTCGCCGCCCGTCAAACGACGTCAGCACAAAGTCGGGCGCGGGGCGCGGGCGAACGTCCGTGGCGCGGCCGACCGAGATGATCCCCAGGCCGCTGCGCTCGTTTCCGCCCCGCATCACCAGCCCGATCAC
>JAPOXI010000006.1:36012-50977 GCA_026707185.1 Chloroflexota bacterium | reverse complement strand
CAGCCGGTGTCATTCACGGTCACCCGCAGCACTCCCACTAACAACGCCCTGCAGGCCCGGCTCGAGTTGAACCGGGTCAGGTACCGGGTGACCCAGGCGGACCTGGACGATCCGACCCGTGGCATCACGACCCCGTTGGACCACATTCACTTCGACACAGAGGAGATCACCGTAGACTTCCCGGCCGGGACCCGGACCGTGACCGTCACCCGGCAGACCACCGACGACAGCCTGAACTACGGCAACAGCACCTACCACGCCACGGTCCTCAACGACGCGGACGACGACTACGTCGCCCTGTACAACGCATCGGCCTTCATATGGGTCCAGGACGACGACATACCCACGGTGACCGGGTCCACGACGACCAGCGAATTCTTCGATGGATTCGACCAGGTCATTCTGCCCTTCAGCCGCACCGGCGACGTTTCCGGCAGGCTCTTGCTGGATGCCGAAATCACCCATGTCACACACTGGCCAGCTCCACGTCAGGATGAAACAAGCACCAGGGACGAAGTCACAGGATGGAGATTCAACCCGGGGGACCCTAACGGTGTCGACATCGGGACGTTTGCCTACGCCAGTGCTCTTGGCAGGAGCGGGACCCTCGAGCTACAGCCCCGCTATTGCCCGGATAGCCCGGCTGCCTGCGGCTACTATCCCCAGTACCAGGTGGGCACCCCATCGAGCATCAGCTTCCGCTACCACAGCAGATTCATGGGTGTGCGCATCAAGAGGGACAAGGCTTCCATAGACGAAGGCGATGCTGCCACCTTCACCCTGCACCGCCACGGGGGCAAGCCCGACTCCATCACCCGCTCCCTCCAGGTGAATGTCCTGGTGACCCAGGAGGGAGAATACATCTCCGGCGCCGCCCCACAGACGGTCACCTTCGCCGCCAACCAGGCGACGGTCACGCTCAGCGTGCCGACAACCGACGACGGTGTGGACGAACTCGACGGCAATATCACCGTGGAACTGCAGTTCACAGGGGTAGGCCCAGGATCTTGCCCCTCCCAGGACGACAGTTACTGCTACCGCGTAAGGGATTACCCCGGCACCCCGTGGCACGTGAGATCCGCGACCACAGCGGTCACCGACAACGACTACGTTCCGCCTGATGTATCGGTCTCCGACGCCTCGGCGGGGGAGATAGACGGGACCATCGAGTTCACCGTAACGCTGAACCGGGCCAACAACGAACGCGCGGCCTCGGTGGACTGGACCACGGCGGAGGACGGGTCCACAACCGCCGCGACCAGCGACGTGGACTTCACCGCGGCAAGCGGGACTCTGAACTTCGCCATCGGAGAAACCGAGAAGACCGTCACCGTGTCCCTGCTGGACGACCAGTTGGACGAGGCGGACGAGACCTTCACCGTGGTGCTCAGCAATCCCTCGGAGTTGACGCTGGCGGACGACTCCGGCATGGGCACGATCCTGGATGATGATCTTGACTACGGAATCGTCTTCAGCCAGTCCACATTCCATACCGAAGAGGGCGACGATGTCGTTGTCTCGCTCCGGCGCCTCGTTCCGCGAGAGTCGGGGGGCGCTTGCGACGTCACCATCGAAAGCAAGTGCTTCGATTACGCGGTGGCGGGAGACACTGCGAACACGCCAATAACGGTCAACCTGGATATCACGCAGAGGGACGATTTCCTGTCAGGCGCTCTGCCGACGACCGTGACCTTCGCCCAGGGAGTTGCCGCCGTCGAACTCTCGCTGCCCACGGCGGACGACAGCACTGTGGAGGCCGACAGCAGCCTGAGCATCAAGATACTCCAGGGCGCGGGTTACTCGCCGTTACATGTCGGCGCCCCGGACTCACTACAGCAGGGAATGCCCGTCAGGACCCTGTACCTCTACGACAACGACCTGACTTTCTCAATAGACGACGCCCAGGCCGGCGAGTCCAGCGGGCAGTTGGACTTCACCGTGAGGCTGAACGGGCCCGCTCCGCAGCAGGTGACCGTCGACGTTGCCACGGCGGACGGCGAGGCCACCTCCCACAGCAACGTGACCGCCACCAGTCTGGGGCAGGACTTCGAGGCCAGGACCGACACCCTGACCTTCGCGGCCGGGGAACAAACCAAGACGTTCTCCGTGATCACGTTGGACGACACGTTCCAAGAGAGAGCCGAGACTTTTACGGCGCGGCTCAGCACACCTTCTCAGAGCCTCAACAGGTACAACTCCGCACAACGCTGGTCGACGCTTACCAGCCTGTCCGACGACACCGCCGTTGGCACAATCATCGATGATGAGCAGCCCTTGGTCGCGTCCGTGAACCGGACCTACTCGATTGTGAACGAGGACCAGGCTGGCCCCGTGAGATTCACCGTTGAGCTGTCCCATCCGGTCACCACGGCGAGCGAGAGGAACCCGGCGGTTGGATGGCGTACGGTCCCAGGTACCGCAGTCCTCGGAGCGGACTACCAGGGCGCGAACGGAAAACTAACCTTGAGGCCTGGAGTAAACACCGGGTTCATCGACGTTGACATCGTCGACGACAATCTCTTCGAGAACTCCCTTGAGACGTTCAGCATCGAGTTAGTGGCCAACGATACGCGGCTCGCCAGCATCTCTCCCACCGAAGGGACCTTTGAGGTTTCAATCAGGGACAACGAGACCCTGACCGCCTCGATCGCCGCCAATGCCATGACTGTGGCCGAGGGTAACGACGTCACCTTCAAGGTGACGCTGACCGGTGGCGTTCCCGCGGACGACGTGCGTGTTTCCTTCGAGACTGCCGGCTCCGCCGAGGTCACGGACGACTATGCCGCTCCCAAAGGGGCGATCACGTTCCCGCCCGGAGATACAACCGGCAAGGCGGGAGTCCTGGAGATTTCCGCCGGCCAGTCCAAAGGGACCATCACCTTCCCGGTACTGGCGGACGGCATCAGCGAAAACGAGGAAACCCTGAGGGTAGAGATATTCAGCGTCGCGACCGACGAGCGAACAGGCTCAGTTTCAGCCACCGACAAGATCGCCACGACAAGCATCCTGGACCAGGATGTCCTGACGATATCCATTGAGGGTGCTCCGAGCGTGACTGAAGGGGCCGTTGCCACCTTCACCATCACCCTGTCCACCGTATCCGACCAGGACGTGTCGGCGGGGTGGTCCACGAAACAGGCCGGCGACGCTCTGGACGCGGGCGAAACGGCCCTACCGGACAAGGACTACGCGGCCGCCAGCGGCACGGTAGCCATCCCCGCGGGCGACAGGTCGGCCACCTTCACCGTGACGACCACCCAAGACACCCTGGTCGAGGACGCTGAGACCTTCGTGGTAGTCCTGGAAGAGGCCACCATCGGTAACTCGTCGCCACCCGAGATGATCCCCCTGGGAGTGACCAAAGCCGAAGGGACAATTGTCGACGACGACACCGCCCCCACCGGACTGACCATCTCTTCCGTCTCACACAACGAGGTTGACGAGGACGCGGGGGCCACCGACATCACGGTAACGGTAGCCCTGGACGGGACGACTCAATTCACCGTCGACACGCCGGTGACCGTGGAGATGATCGACCGTCCGGGAGTCCGTAACAACGCGACCCTGGGCGTGGACTACACGGCCACGACCTCTAACGTAACGATCCCTGCCGGCGAGTCCAGCGTGACAACCAACATCACCCTCACCCCTGTGGACGACAGCCTCTCGGAGGACGACGAGATCGCGCGCCTATTGGTCAGGTCCACGGTCTTCGCCGATTCGGTGGGGAAGGGGGTGAGAATCGTTGACAACGACGTGGAGCCGGGGGAGGTCCTGCTGACCGTGGCCCCGGACACCGTCAGTGAGTCGGCATCCTCCGTGCAATTGACCGTGACCGGCACCTTTGTGGGGTTGTCTTCCCGCGTGGCCGACACCGTCGTGAGTCTTGAGCTTGGGGACGATACCGCGACCGCGGGAGAGGACTACCAGTCAGCCACGGCCACCCTGACCATACCCGCCGGAGAGATGTCCGCGACGGCGGCGATGACGCTGACGGTGCTGGACGACGATATCGCGGAGGGCAACGAGACCCTGGAGGTCACCGGCACCGTCCCCGGAACCATAGTGGCAACTCCCGCGGATGTGGTCATCGAGGACGATGACCAGGAACCCACCAGCATCTCCCTGGTAGCGACAACGGGGCCCATCAGTGAGGGCGGCGGCGCGGTCACAATTCCGGTGCGGGCTACCCTGCTGGGAGGCGGGACCCGAAACGTGGACACCGAGGTGGCGCTGTCCGTCCTGGACGTGTCCGCCACCATTAGCGACGACTATACGGCGTCCTGGGACACCTCAACCCTGACCATCCCTGCCGGCGAGTTCTCCGCCACCGCCAATCTGACGTTGACCCCGGTCGACGACAGTGTCTACGAGGGCGACGAACAAATCGCTATTCGCGGGCTTAACTCGGCCCCGGGCCTTCCGGTCAATGGAGTCCGGCTCACCATCCTGGACAATGATCCGAAGCCGACCACCGTCACGCTGACCATGGCTAGAGATACGGTGTCAGAGGGAAGCAACGTTCACTTCGAGGTAATCACCGCGACCCTGGAGGGGGCCAGTACGTTGGCTTCCGACGTGACCTTCACGGTCACCCTCAAGGGCGACACGTTAAGGTCCCAGTCCTACACCGCCACCCTACTCAGCCCCCTTCGCATCGTGGCGGGCCAGTCCTCGGGAGCGGCGACGCTATACCTGTCGGGAACGGATGACAACGTCGAGGATGAAGACGAGACCGTAACAATCGAAGGTACCTCAGACCGCCCCGATCTAACGGTAGTCCCGGCCCAACTGAAAATAGCGAACGACGACACCTCGGGAGTGCGGGTCTCCACGACATCCCTTACCGTTCGGGAAGGACAGCGGCAACATTACTTCCTCTCACTGGCCACGGAGCCCACCGCGGACGTCGTGGTGACCGTCGACGTGCCCGCCAATGCCGGGTTCACCGTGAACCCGGGTTCGATTACCTTCACTCCGCAGAGCTGGGGGCGGAAGTACGTATTCGTCGAAGGCACCCACGACAACGACAGTGACGACGAGCCTGCGGCGGAGATTACCCATTCGATCAGTTCGACCGACGCGGTCTACCGGAACCTGTCCGCGGCTGGCGTGGCGGTGACGATCAGGGACGACGACGCCCCCCTGGTGGAGGTCAGTTTCGGGGAGCCAACCTACACCGTAGACGAGGGTGGGACCGTGGACGTCACGTTGACTCTGAGCGTGGACCCGGAGCGGCCGGTGACCATCCCGGTGACCGCCGCCGGGCAGGACGGGGCCAGCGCAGCAGACTACTCCGGCGTGCCCACTAACGTCACCTTCGCCAGCGGGGAGACGGAAAAGACCGTGACGTTCTCCGCAATCCAGGACACCGATAACGACGACGGGGAGTCGGTCAAGCTGGGTTTCGGGACCCTGCCTGATCGGGTGACGGCCGGAACGACCTCCGAAACCACGGTGAGCATTACAGACGACGACGTACCGGGCGTGAAGGTCAGCTTCGGCGCCGCCACCTACAACGCCGCCGAGGACGAGACCGTAGACGTCACCGTTACCCTGGACGCCGATCCGGAGCGGCCGGTGACTATTCCCCTCGAAGTGACCGAACAGGATGGAGCGTCCTCTGCCGACTACTCCAACGTGCCTTCGCAAATCACCTTCAACGCCGGAGAAACGGCAAAGAGCTTCACGTTCGCCGCAACCCAGGACGACATCGACGACGACGGTGAGTCCGTGAAGCTCAGCTTCGGCAGCCCCTTGCCGACAGGGGTGAGCGAAGGCGGTACGGTCCAGGCGATCGTAACCATTGCGGACGACGACACCGTCGGGGTGACCTTGTCCGAGACTTCGCTTGAAATCGAAGAAGGAGACACCGACACCTACACCGTGGTGCTGGATACGGAGCCTGCCGGCGACGTCACGGTCGCTATCGGAGGCGTAACCGGTACTGAACTAACCCTCAACAAGACCACGCTCACCTTCACCACCGGCAACTGGGAAACGGCGCAGGAGGTGGAGGTAACGGCTGTGCAGGACGACGACGCCGTCAACGAAGAGGTGGTCAACATCACGCACGCCGTCAGTTCGAGTGACGACACCAAATACGATGGCTTGGCCGCCGGCAGTGTGCCGGTCTCCGTGACGGACGACGACACTGCCGGAGTGACGATCTCGGAGACCTCCGTTGACATGGAGGAGGGAGACTTCGAGACCTACACCGTCGTCCTGGATACCGAGCCTGCCGGGAACGTGACGGTGACCATGGGCGGCTTCGCCGGCACAGACCTGACCCTCGACAAGACCACGCTCACCTTCACGCCCAGCAGCTGGGACACGGCACAGACCGTGAGGGTGACGGCAGGACAGGACGACGACGCCGTCAACGAAGACGTGGTCAACATCACGCACGCCGTGACCTCGACTGGCGACTCGGATTACAACGGAGTGGCCGCTGGCAGCGTAGCCGTCACGGTGACCGACGACGACACTGCCGGGGTGACGATCTCCGACACATCTCTCGAGATAGAAGAGGGAGACTTCGACACCTACACCGTCATCCTGGATACCGAGCCTGTTGGGAACGTGACAGTGACGATCGGAGGTATCGCCAACACCGATGTAACACTCGACAAGACCTCGCTTACCTTCACATCCGGCAACTGGGAGACGGCTCAGACCGTGAGGGTGACGGCGGGACAGGACGCCGACGCGGTGGACGAAGAGGTGGTCAACATCACCCATGCCGTGACCTCGGCGGATGACAGCGACTACGACGGAGTGACCGCCGGCAGCGTCGCCGTGACGGTGACCGCCGACGAAGTCGCGTCTCCCGATTTCACCCTCACGATGGCGCCCCCAGCGCACGGGGACACCGACGGCGACGGCAAGGTGAACCTGGGAGACACGCTGAGGTATACGGCCGTTGCGACCAACAGCGGGAACGTCCCGCTGGAGAACGTCAATGTAAAGGACGCCCTGATAAACACCAGCGGCACCGAGTGCGCTTCCCTGCCCATCGGCGCAACCTGCACCTCCACAGTGACCTACACGATTGTCCAGGCGGACGTGGAGAGGGGCTCGGTTACCAACACTGCCACGGCTGCGGCGACCGGAGTGGCGGCCAAGACCGTGACCCGGCAGACCGCAGTGGACCAGGTAGAGGACCTGACGCTGGAGAAGACGACCACAGCCGACGGGTTCGATGGGACCGGCGAGAGCATCCCTTACAGCTACAAGGTCATCAACACGGGCACCGTGACGCTATCGGGGACCCTGGAGATCGATGACGACAAGATACAGTCCGCCGACATCACATGCCCGGCGGTCCCCGGGGGCGGGCTTTCGCCGGGAGCGTTCCTGACCTGCACGGGCTCATACACCACGACCCAGGCCGACGTAGACGCTGGACAGGTCACCAACGAGGCCACTGCCACCCTGGGCGGCGTGACTTCGGGCTCTGACAGCGTCACCGTCAACTGGCAGGCCCCTCAGGGCAGCCAGCCCCAAGTCAGCGTCGGTTCCGGCGAGGATGACGAGGACACAGGAAGCTTCACCTTCACGGTGACCCTCAACCCCTCGAGCCTGCAGACCGTGACGGTGGACTATGCCACCACCGGTGGGACCGCGACTTCGGGCTCCGACTATACCCCGGTCAGCGGAACTCTCACGTTTTCACCGGGAGACACCACCAAGAGCGTGACCGTGACGATTGCCGACGACGACGTGGACGAGTCCGACGAGACGGTCAACCTCACGCTATCCGACGCCGCGAAGGCAGACATTCCGATCCCAACCGGCACATTCACCATACGGGACGACGACACTGCGGGAGTGACGGTCTCCGACACTTCGCTCGACATCGACGAAGGGGACTCCGACACGTACACCGTGGTCCTGGACAGTCAACCTACCCACAGCGTCACGATCACGGTCAACGACCCGTCCAACACGGACGTGACCGCCGAGCCCGCAAGTTTGACCTTTACGACGACCAACTGGGACACGGCTCAGACCGTCACGGTAAGGGCGTCGCAGGACAGCGGGCACGACGACGAGGACGGCACGGTCACTCACACCCCCGCGAGTACCGACGCGAAGTATCAGGGAATATCCGTCGGCAACGTATTGGTAAACGTGACCGACGATGAAGATGTGCCTGTAACGGTCAGCTTCGAGGAGTCGTCCTACACAGTTGGCGAGGGTGAGAGCGAAACGGTGAAGGTGAAGCTGAGCGCCGATCCGGAGCGGACGGTGGAGGTTCCGATTTCCGTAACAAACATGGATGGGGCTTCTTCGAGCGACTACTCGATTGTCCCGCAGACCGTCGTCTTCAACAGCGGCGACACCGAGAAGACCCTCTCCTTCTCCGCAACGGACGATGCAGAGGACGACGATGGGGAGAGAGTGAGACTCACGTTCGGGACTCTTCCCGCGAGGGTGACTTCCACCAGCCCGTCCCAGGCGGTTGTTTCAATCACCGATGACGATGTGCCTTCGGTCACCGTCAGCTTCGAGAAGTCTTCCTACAACGTTCCTGAGGGGAGCAGCGTCACGGTCAAGGTAATCCTGTCGGCCAAGCCCGAGAGGTCGGTGGATATTCGAGTGAACGCGACATACCTGGATGGCGTGGGGTCTACAGACTTCTTGGGAGCGCCCACGACCCTGAACTTCGGCGCAAGCGATACCGAGAAGACACTCACCTTCTCGGCCACCGACGACGCGATTGACGACGACGGGGAGAAAGTCAGGCTGGGTTTCGGCAACTCCCTACCGACCGGCGTGACCGCGGGCTCCACAGACGAGACGACTATATCCATCACCGACAACGACCACCCCCACGTAACCGTCAGTTTCGCCTCGGCCACCTACACAGTCGCCGAGAGTGACGACTCGAGCACCACCAACATTGCGGAAAACGAGGTGTCGGTGACCATCAGGCTCAGCGCAGACCCGGAACGCACGGTGACCATTCCCCTCACCGCCAACGGGCAGGGTGGGGCCAGCGCCTCCGACTACAGCGTCCCGACCAGCGTCGTGTTCAACGCCGGGGACACTGAGAAGGAGATTACGTTCCAGGCAATCCCGGACGACGTTGACGACGACGGCGAGAGCGTGGAGTTGGGCTTCGGTTCAACTCTCCCCGCACGAATCACAGAGGGGACTCCGGCGGAGACCACCGTCTCCATCACCGACGACGACGTCCCTTCGGTCACGGCAAGCTTCGAGCAGGCATCCTACATAGTTGCCGAGGGCAGCAGCGTCGCGGTTAAGGTGACCCTCTCAGCCGATCCGGAGCGGACGGTGACCATCCCGTTGCTCA
Source organism: Chloroflexota bacterium (assembly GCA_026707185.1). The sequence continues at coordinate 41,658 of JAPOXI010000006.1, read as the reverse complement.
GGGTCAACCAGGGAGGGGCCTCTGCCCAGGACTACTCCAACGTTCCCGGAAGCGTAGTGTTCAACAGTGGCGAGACGGAGAAAACGTTTAATTTCACGGCGGCTGCTGACAATGTTGATGACGACGGGGAGAGTGTGAAAGTCAGCTTCGGGACGCTGCCGGTCCAGGTTTCCGAAGGGACTTACACCGGGACCACCGTTTCCATCACCGACGATGATGTGCCGAGCGTCACCGTCAGTTTCGAGGAGTCTTCCTACGCCGTTGCCGAGGGTGACAACGTCACGGTGAAGGTGAAGCTGAGCGCTGACCCGGAGCGCACCGTGACCATCCCTTTCACCGCCACCGGGCAGGGCGGTGCCGGCGCCTCCGACTACAACTTCCCCAACAGCGTCGTCTTCAACAGTGGGGACACGGAGAAGACGGTCAGTTTCTCGGCAACACAGGATTCGGTGGACGACGACGGGGAGAGCGTGAGGCTGGGTTTCGGCAACTCCCTACCCACCGGCGTGACCGCGGGATCCACGGACGAGACGACCGTATCCATCACCGACGACGATCTGCCGTCGGTCACGGTGAGCTTCGAGGAGGACTCCTACACGGTTGGCGAGGGTAACAGCGTCATGGTGAAGGTGAAGCTGAGCTCCGATCCCGAGCGCACGGTCACCATCCTTCTGACCAAGTCCAACCAGGGCGGCGCAAGTTCCTCCGACTACAGCGTCCCGTCCAGCGTCGTCTTCAACAGCGGCGATACGGAGAAGACGCTCAGCTTTTCGGCGACTCAGGACACGATGGACGACGACGGAGAGAGCGTGAGGCTGGGATTCCAAAACCTGCCGACGAGGGTGACCGCAGGGACCCATGACGAGACGACCGTATCGATCACGGACGACGACGTGCCGTCTGTCACGGTCAGCTTCGAGGAGTCTTCCTACACGGTTGGCGAAGGCAGCAGCGAAATGGTGAAGGTGAAGCTAAGCGCCGATCCGGAGCGGACGGTAGAGGTTCCGATTTCCGTAACAAACATGGATGGGGCTTCTTCGAGCGACTACTCGATTGTCCCGCAGACCGTCGTCTTCAACAGCGGCGATACCGAAAAGACCTTTTCGTTCTCCGCAACGGACGACACGGAGGACGATGATGGCGAGAGAGTGAGGCTCAATTTCGGCACCCTTCCTCCGAGGGTGATTTCCACCAGCCCGTCCCAGGCGGTTGTTTCAATAACGGACGACGACGTGCCTTCGGTCACGGTGAGCTTCGAGGAGGACTCCTACACGGTTGGCGAAGGCAGCAGCGTGACGGTGAAGGTGAAGCTGAGCGCGGATCCGGAAAGAACCGTGGAAGTGCCCATAACAGCCACCAATCAGGGCGGCGCTAGCGCCTCCGACTACAGCGTCCCGACCAGCGTCGTCTTCAATAGCGGGCAAACGGAGAAGACGTTCAGCTTCTCGGCGACTCAGGACACGGTGGATGACGACGGAGAGAGCGTGAAGCTAGGCTTCCAAAACCTGCCGACGAAGGTGACCGCAGGGACCACTGACGAGACGACCGTATCGATCACCGACGACGACGTGCCGTCTGTCACGGTGAGCTTCGAGGAGGACTCCTACACGGTTGGCGAAGGCAGCAGCGTGACGGTGAAGGTGAAGCTGAGCGCGGATCCGGAAAGAACCGTGGAGGTGCCCATAACGGCCACCGGACAGGGCGGCGCCAGCGCCTCCGACTACAGCGTCCCTACCAGCGTCGTGTTCAACAGCGGGCAAACAGAGAAGACGTTCAGCTTTTCGGCAACTCAGGATACGGCTAATGACGACGGCGAGAGCGTGAGGTTAGGTTTCCAGAACCTGCCGACGAGGGTGACCGCGGGGAACACTGACGAGACGACCGTGTCGATCACCGACGACGACGTACCGTCGGTCACGGTGAGCTTCGAGGAGAACTCCTACACGGTTGCCGAAGGCAACAGCGTCATGGTGAAGGTCAAGCTGAGCGCCGATCCGGAACGCACCGTGTCCATCTCTCTCACAATGAACAACCAGGGCGGCGCCTCGAACTCTGACTACTCCAGTTTGCCCGGAAACGTCGTCTTCAACAGCGGCGACACCGAGAAGACGATTGACTTTGAGGCCACCGACGACGACGAGGACGACGACGGCGAAAGCGTCAGGCTCGGCTTCCAAAACCTGCCAGCACGAGTATCAGCCGGGAGCAAGAACCAGTCGACGGTGTCGATCACAGACAACGACACCGTGGGAGTGACGGTCTCCGACACATCGCTGGACATAGATGAAGGCGACTCCGACACCTACACCGTGGTCCTGGACAGCAAACCCACCCACAACGTCACCATCACGGTCAACGACCCGTCCAACACCGACGTCACAGCCGATCCTGCAGATTTGACCTTCACTCCGAGCAACTGGGACACGGCCCAGTCCGTCACGGTAACGGCGTCGCAAGACAGCGGGCACGATGACGAGGACGGCACGGTCACTCACACTGCCGCGAGTACCGACACGAAGTATGACGGTATATCCATCGGCGACGTATTGGTAAACGTGACCGACGACGAAGACGTGCCGGTAACGGTCAGCTTCGAGCAGGATACCTACAGTGTCATCGAGGGCGACACCGTCGCAGTCAAAGTGGTCCTGAATGCCGATCCGGAAAGAACTGTGGAGGTGCCCATAACAGCAACTAACCAGGACGGCGCTTCCCCTGACGACTACAGCGTTCCGAACAGCGTCGTCTTCAATAGCGGCGACACCGAGAAGACGATTGACTTCGAAGCCACCGATGACGATGAGGACGACAACGACGAGTCGGTCAAACTCACCTTCGGCGGGCTGCCCACCGCTGTAAGCGAAGGGACCACGAATGAGGCGGTGGTGAATATTGTCGACAACGATGGCGGCGGCCAAGGCACGGACAAGGTTGTCCCGGTAGATGATGTGACCCCGGTCACCGTCAACTTCGAACAGGCCTCCTACGCTGTGCCAGAGGGCGAATCGGTGACGGTGAAGGTGACGCTCGATCAGGATCCCGAACGCACTGTTACCATTCCGCTCACCACGACGGACCAGGGCGGCGTAAGTTCTGCCGACCATTCCCCCGTGCCGACCAGCGTTGAGTTCGCGTCGGGCGATACCGAGATGACGTTCAGCTTCTCGGCAACTCAGGACACCGTGAATGACGACGGGGAGTCGGTCAAAGTGGGATTCGGGGACTTACCGGACGGTGTGACCGAAGGGATCACCGACGAGACCACCATATCGATCACTGATGACGACGTGCCCAGCGTCAACGTCAGCTTTGGGTTGGCGTCCTATACGGTCACCGAGGGTAACAGCATAACTGTCGAAGTGGTCCTGAGCGCCGATCCGGAGCGGAACGTCAGCGTTCCCCTGACGATAACCAGCGGGACCGGCGCAAACTCCGACGACTACTCGGGAGTACCCGCAAGCGTGGACTTTGCCAGTGGCGAGACGGAGAAGTCTTTCATCTTCACCGCCGAGCAGGACGACATCGACGAAGATTCCGAGGAGCTAACACTGGGATTCGACACACTGCCGGATAGTGTGAGCACTGGGACCACCGTCCAGGCCGTCGTCACCATTGTCGACTCAATCCACGTGTCCTTTGACGCGTCTTACTACGAGGCCTACGAGGGCGGAAGTGGGGCGTTAGTAACCGTTGAACTCGACAATGCCGCCGTCGTGGCGATCGTCATTCCAATCACTGCCACCGGGATGAATGGCGCCACGAGCGCAGACTGGACAGGCGTGCCCAACGACCTGACTTTCGGACCGGGTGAGTCCTCCAAGACCTTCACGGTCATGGCATACGACGATACCGTGGAAGACAGTGGGGAAACCGTGCAACTCGGTTTTGGCGACCTGCCACGAGGTGTGGCTAGAGGCAGCACTAGCACCGCCACCGTGGAACTCATGAATATGGAAGTGCCGCAGATCAGTCGCCACATGTGTCCGTCGGACGCCGGCGACAGGATTGTCCTGGAGAGCGTCGGAGAGATAACCCATGCTGGGGAAGCAGACTTCTGGCGGGTGAAACTTGACCTCCAACGTCTCTACATCATCGAGGTTTTGGGCAAGGACAGCGGGCTCGATGTCATGGACCGGGACACGCACCCTGGCGACTTGACACTGGAAGACCCCTTAATCGCTGCTATCTGGGACGACGGCCGAAACGTGATGCGTCGGAATGGGGCAGGCGGGTCCGACAATGGAGGCGACGGCCGCAACAGCCTCACCGTCATCAATGGGACCACTCCATCGGGTTGGCACGAAATCGAAGTCCGGGGCAAGGGAGGCACCGGTACGTACCAGATCAAGGTTCGGGTCAACAACGTCTGCCGAAACATGAACGGCGTCGAAGTGTATCCCTATTTCGGAGGGCCGGACGGCTACATGCTGGACACCGCCGGGGATGTCACAACCGAAAAGGACCTCATGGTCACCTACTCGATGGACTGGCGGTCCATACACGGTTATCTCGGCGACAACTGGAGCTGGTACCGGGAGAACGAGCCAGACGTGGACTGGGTGCGCGTCCACCTGAAGACCAACCGCCAATACACGGTCGAAGTGTGGACCCACGACCATTACGCTGCGGAGTATCAGGCAACCGACCTTAAGATACTCGGAATCTACGATGCCAACGGGGCTCAAATTCCGGGCACCTCCAGCGCCGATAGCGGCAAAAAGGTATCACTTACCTACGAACCGGACGCGGACGGCATTTACTACGTTGCCGTGGGCTCTGGCGAACGTGACCGCACGGGCGCCTTCTCAATAAGCGTTGAAGGCGTCGCTGGTCGGAGCTCCCGGGCACGGGCGGTGAACAGCCCCGCTTCTGGCGGACCGCGAATAGAAGGCTCTCTGCAGACTGGCCAGACGCTCAACGCCACGACGGCTGGTATTGGAGACAAGGACGGGATGTCGCGCGCCGTCTTTAGCTACCAGTGGATTCGCCACGACCCTGGAACCGAAAAAGACGCCGAGATCAAGGGAGCAACAGGCCAGACCTACACGGTGACCGCCAAGGACGAGGGCAAGGCCCTAAAGGTGAGGGTCACTTTCAAGGACGATAGGGGCAACCAGGAGTCGCTGACGAGCTTCGCGGTAGAGATTTCTCCGGCTCCAGCCACCCGCGCCGAGCGCGCCAATTCCCCTGCAACCGGATCCCCCCGTATCAAGGGGTCTTCGGTTGTTGGACAGACCCTCACGGCTACTATCACTGGAATAGCGGACAAGAACGGCATCTCCTCTGCGGTCTTTGGCTACCAGTGGCTGGCAGACGATGTGGCGATCGACGGCGCCACCGCTTCCACGTACAGCGTGGTTCCAGGCGACGAGGGCAAGACACTAAAGGTGAGGGTGTCATTCATCGACGATGCAGGCAATCAGGAGTCCCTGACCAGCGAACCAACGGCTGAGGTGGAGGCCCGACCCAACCGTCCCGCGACCGGGCTGCCCACCGTCACCGGCACGGCCCAGGTGGGGCAGACTCTCACTGCGGACACGTCCGGCATTGCCGACGCCGACGGGCTGGACAACGTGTCATACGCGTACCAGTGGATAGCCGGAGGGGCGGAGATCGATGGGGCCACCGGTTCTACCTACGAGCCTT
>JAPOXI010000006.1:0-35898 GCA_026707185.1 Chloroflexota bacterium | reverse complement strand
GGCCCGCTGACGGACTGCCCACGATCAGCGGCACGGTCCAGGTGGGACAGACTCTAACGGCAGACACGTCTGGCATTGCCGACGCCGACGGGCTGGACAACGTCTCATACTCGTACCAGTGGCTGGCAGACGATGTGGCGATCGATGGCTCCGCGGCTTCCACGTACAGCGTCGTGCCAGGCGACGAGGGCAAGGCCGTTAGCGTGATGGTCACTTTCACCGATGACGCCGGCAACGACGAGTCCTTGACCAGCGATGCGACGGCTGAGGTGCAAGCCCGACCCAACAGTCCCGCCACCGGCCTACCCACCATCAGCGGCACGGTCCAGGTGGGTCAGACTCTCACGGCGGACACGTCCGGCATTGCCGACGCCGACGGGCTGGACAACGTCTCATACACGTACCAGTGGATTTCCGGAGGGACGGAGATCGACGGATCCATCAGTGCTACCTACGAGCCTTCCGACTCGGAGGTGGGCCGGACGATCCAGGTGAGGGTCACTTTCAAGGACGATAGGGGCAACGACGAGTCCCTAACCAGCGAGGCGACGGCGGCGGTCGCGGCGGCTGCGGCTGCGGCGCCTCTGACCGCCAGCTTGGAGAACGAGCCCACGAGCCATGACGGCCAGACGGCATTCACCTTCGAGCTGCGGTTCAGCGAGCACATCGGGGGTCTCAGCTACGTCACCCTGAGGGACCATGCCTTCGCAGTGACGGGCGGGCAGGTGAAGAAGGCGCAGCGCGTTGACCGGGAAAGCGAGACGCGCAACATTCACTGGCGAATCAGAGTGAAGCCGGACGGCAACGGCGACGTGACGATCGTGCTGCCCGCCACGACGGACTGCAGCGCGCAGGGGGCCATCTGTACCGGGGACGGCAGGAAGCTCTCCAAACGGCTGGAGTTGGCCGTCACCGGGCCGGACGGGTAGACCCCCGGCTCCCGGCAGAACGCAAAAGGGCCCGCACACGCGGAGACGCGGATTCACTGAGACCGAAGGCCGGTACCGACAATTTCGGAAACGGCGCCTGCGCTGGGGAGGGAGCGGTCGTCCATCCATCATTGTGTAAGTCATCTGGTACGCAACGGCTGGCTGGACAGACTCGGAAACGGTATGGCGAGCGCGAGTGGACTGTCCGTAATTTCGGAGCCGGGGGAAATCTTGGCTTCCCAGAATGATCGAATGCGGGAGACTCTGGGAGCGGTGCCGGCACGGACGGACCACGAGGGTCTTGATGGCAGGTGGCTAGAAGACTCTCGCGAGCTATTTGAGGAGCACAGTATCGAGCCGTCTTGAGTGCAGTGGTCGTCCCTTGATCCGCACTAAGCTGACATATGGTCGAGCCATGGCAAACGTCGGTCCGGAGGCGTTTGCAGGAGGCGGTCATCTGCTCGTTGACTTGCAGGGTTTTCTAGAGATTAAATGAGGGGCAAATTGGGATCGACAAGTTCCTTGGGGTGGGTACCTGGTGCCACATCGTTTCAACTGTTGCTTGATCGCAAAGTCTTGAGCGGAAATTAGATAACCCGGGGCGGAACTGGACCACGGATCTCGGCTCTCGCCGGATCCATCATTGAACCGGGCGGTGAGTTGAGGTCTGAAGACCGACGATCTGCAGATGTAATCGTTGCGGGTGGCGGCGTGTTTGGGTGTTCGACCGCTTACCACTTGGCCAGGGACGGCGTCGAGGTGATTCTGCTGGAGCGCGACTTCATCGCCGCAGGCGCCTCCGGCGCGTCAGCTGGAATGATTTCCACGCCATCGGACACAGCCGAATGGATGGTCAAGTACATCCTCGCGGGGCACCGGCTTCTTCACGAGTATCAGGACGAGCTCGAGGTCGACTACGAGCTGGTGCACGGGGGCTCGTTCTACTTGGGCTTCACTGAGGAGGAGTGTGAGGGGCTCAGGGCGCAAGTAGAACGAAGCAATAGCGTCGGACTCACGTTTGAGTATCTCGAAGCGAGCCAGGTCCTCGAGATGGAACCGCATTACAACCCGGCATTGCTGGGCGCTTCATTCAACCCTGTCGCGACCCAAGTAAACCCCATGCTCGTCACGTTCGCGTTCGCCCAGGCGGCTGCCCGGCACGGCGCAACTATTCGAACCGGTGTGCGGGTTTCGGAAATCGAATCCGCAGCCAATCAAACGCAAGTCGTCCATACCAATGTCGGGACATTTGAGGCGAAGTGGGTCGTGGACGCGGCCGGCGCCTGGGCGCCGGAGCTTTTGCGAAGGCAGAACATCGCCGTTCCCGTTTGGCCATCACGAGGCCAAATCGTGCTTACAGAACCGCTGCCCCGCATCACGGATCGTATGGTCCACATCCCTGGGCGGGGATACACGCGGCAGACCTCGTCAGGAAATTTCTTTATCGGCAGCCATCAGGAATTGGTAGGTTTCGATAAGAAGGTCACGCTGGAACGAATTACTTTCTTCGCCCGAACGGCAGTGATGGCGATACCAATGCTTGCGAACGTCCGCCTGCTGCGTGCGCACGCTGGAATGCGGCCTATGAGTCCCGACCAATACCCGATCATCGGCCCGGTACCCGGACACGAACAGATTCTCATGGCAACCGGCGCATCGGGTACGGGTATCCAGTACGGGCCCATTTGCGGCCTGCTCACCGCCGAACACATAGTCAAAGGCAAACCACATCTTCCGTGGGAGGAACTCAGCGTCATGCGGTTTCACACGGGGATGGTCGAACCGGTAATCCACGATGTCGAGTAAGCCCGACGACCTGCGGCTGGAAGGCCTCGTGCGACGCGGGGAGACAATTACGGTCACCCTTGACGGCCAGCCCGTGACCGCCTACGAAGGCGAATCCGTCGCAGCGGCACTATGGGCGGCGGGAATCCGCACGCTGAGAACGACCGCGAAGCGCGGCTCCCCGCGAGGCGTCTTTTGCGGTATCGGCGTTTGCCAGGATTGCCTGGTCACGATCGACGGGCGTCCCAGCCAGCGGGCATGTCGGACCGTTGTACGGGACGGCATGGCTATCGCTACTCAGCCAGGATATGGCGAATGGTCGTAACCAACATCCTTAGCGCCCAAGTGGTAGTCATAGGCGGCGGCCCGGCCGGAATGGCCGCCGCCGCGACCGCGGCTGAAAATGGGGTGCATGTCTTGCTGGTGGACGACAGCCCAAGTCTCGGCGGCCAGATTTACAGGCAATTTCCGGAAGAATTCGACGAGACCGGTAGCGACCCTCTCGGATTGCACGACGATCGCGGCAGCGCGCTCTTGGATCGTGTGAGGCACTGCGGATCGCGCATAGAGATTTGGCCGAACTCCAAAGCCTGGGCAATCTTCGAACACCAGCGGCTGGAAATCGACCGTGACGGTACGCTCATCACCGTCCACGCGGACGCACTGGTGCTGGCCCCAGGAGCGCCCGAACGGCCCGTGCCCTTCCCGGGCTGGACGTTGCCTGGAGTTATCACGGCAGGGGCCGCCCAAACGCTGATGAAACAGCAAGCGATACTTCCAGGACGTCGAATCGCCATGACAGGCACCGGCCCGCTCCAGCAGATCGTCGCCGTGCAACTTGCCAAGGCGGGCGCCGAAGAAGTCACGGTTGCCGACCCCGTCTCCTCGACCGCCTATCTGCCGCAGATCCCTGCCTTCCTAGCGGAGCCGGCGATGCTGGCCACCGGAGTCAAGTTGCGACTCGGCCTGATGCGAAGAAACGTCAAGTTCCATTGGTCGCACCTGGTCAAGGAAGTCAGAGGCGACGGCCGCGTCGAGGAAGCCGTGCTCGCCAAGGTCGACGACGAGTGGCGCGCGATCTCCGGCGCCGAATTCTCGATCCCGGTGGATACGGTATGCGTGGGATTCGGCCAGATACCCGATATCGGACTCAGCTATCTGGCTGGCTGCCGGCATGAGTTCGACGAAGTCTCACAGGCCTGGCTGCCTGTGCGGGACGGGAATCTCGAGACCACGACTTCGGGAGTCTTTGTTGCGGGCGACGGAGCCGGTGTCGCCGGGGCGATAGTGGCGGAAATCGAAGGTGAGCTTGCCGGTATCGGCGCCGCGCAAAGCGCCGGTGTTGTGGTGGCCTCGTCAGTGAACGCCCGCTCGCGGCTCCTCCAACGTAAGCTCGCTCGTCTCTCTCGATTCCGCGCCGCGGTGGACAAGGTATGCCAGATCCGCCCTGGGCTGTCCGCATTGGCAGACGACGAAACCATCATTTGCCGATGCGAGGACCTCGCCAAAGCCGATATCTCCGTCGCGCTTGACGAGGGCCTGCGCAACGTCAACGAGATAAAGAAGCGAACCCGGGCGGGCATGGGTATGTGCCAGGGACGAATGTGCGCGCCCTCTATCGGTGCGCTCGTTTCCGCCACGACCGCCGCAACGCCCGATCAAATAGGCCTGGGCACGGTTCGTCCACCGTTAGGCCACGTTACCTTGGGAGCGCTGGTTGAACACGCGACGCCCAGAAAGCAGTGATTATCTCGTAGGATTGACAGTCGCTATTGAAATGCCTATTTTGGCGCATACGTGGATACGCAATGTAGGGAGGAGTGAGAGACATGAATCTGTCCGGATCTAACGTGTCGCGACGCAAGCTGCTCGGAGGTTTGGCCCTTGGCTCTTCCGTCTTCGCGGGGGCCGCGCTCGCCGGCTGCGGTGATACGCAAATCGTCGAGAAGGAGGTCGTCAGACTCGTCACGCAGGAGGTGCCGGTCGAGAAGGTCGTAACCCAAATCGTCGAGAAAGAGCGAGTCGTCGAGAAGGAGGTTGCGGTCGAGGTCGAGAAGGTCGTAACCCAGACAGTCAAGGAAGTCGTCGTTCAGGAGAAGGTCGTTACACAGGTCGTCGAGAAGGTCGTCACGGCGGCCCCGATGGCGCCCAAAGCCGTGACCATCCGATTCCAGGACTGGGGTGGCGACTACGCCGAACTAGTCGAGGGGCAGGGAGCGCCGGCATTTACCGCCCAGTTTCCGCACATCACCGTCCAATATGAAGCGTACGCGTCAGGTTGGCAGCAAAAGACTTTGACCGCGATGGTCGCGGGCACGGCGCCTCACATCCTGCACGTTTTCGGCAGCACCACCAAGCTGTTCGCCGATAGAGGCCAGCTCGCCAACCTCACGCCGTTCGTCAAGCGCGACTTCACGCAGGAGACCATCGACGACTTCCAGAAACCGCAGTGGGACGCGATGGTCCTCCCGGGAACCGACATCAGGTTCGCGCTTCCCAAACACCTATGGATGGGCGTGCTGCTGTTTAACAAGCAGATGTTCGACGAGGCCGGCGTCGAGTATCCCACCGTTGACTGGGGACGTCCCGAGTACGACGAAGCGCTGATCAAGCTGACCCGGAAAGAGGGAGATCAAGTCGTTCAGTGGGGCGGCGCCATCCCGGCAACGTCGTATGACCGCGTCGTGCACCATGTTCGAGCGTTCGGCGGCAACATGGTCGATCCGGATGACCCAACGCGCACAATTCCCGCCTTCGACCAGCCCGAGGCTCTCGACGCACTCGAGTGGATCCGCAGGCGAATGTGGGACGAAAACACCCTCATTCAGCCACCCCAGGCCGCCGGCAAGAACAATTACGCGCTTCTCATGGAAGGCTTGGCCGCGACGATCGAGGAGGGGGTGTCCTGGCTTTTCAGGTTGGCTGACGGCACCGACCTGCCGTGGGACATCGCGCACCATCCCAGCGGACCTGTTGTGCGCGCCGCGCACATGAGCAGCAACGGCTGGAGCATCTACCGCGGCGTCTTCGAGCAGGGAGTCGAGGAGGATACGTGGGAGCTGATGAAGTACCTCACCAGCCCTGACTGGCAGCGAATCATGCTGACCGGCAAGAGCCGCGCTATCGTGCCTGCCCGCAAGTCCGTGCTGCCGTTCTACGTTACGAACACCCGCGCGCTCGATCCCAAGATGAATGACGTCAACCTCGAGTTGATTCCGGAAGCGGTCCAGCTGGGTTACCACGCGCCCGCTGAGTTCGAGCACTTCTGGAATCAGACTGCCGCGTGGGAAGTGCTTGGTCCCGTCTTCGATCAGATATTCGTTTCCGGAAACACTTCCGTCGAAGAGCTGAAGAACGTTGTCGAAGACGTCATGAAGAGCCAGGAAGACTAGCCTAGCGGTCACAGCAGCAGCGTGACTAAGGGTTAACTCGTTCTATGAGCGCTACGGCTCCGGCCGGCGCCCGGCCTTCCCAAAGGCGGTTGTCGGAGCGCGCAAGAGAAGAAATTGCCGCGTTCCTCTTCATATCGCCGTGGATCATCGGCTTCGTGGTGTTCACGGCCGGAGCCATGCTCTTTTCTTTCGGATTGAGCTTCTACAAGGCGGACCTGCTCACGGGGAAGAAATTCGTAGGAATAGAGCACTACGTGGACCTGTTCACGTCGGACCGTCTCTTTGTGAAGAGTCTCGTGAACACGTTTCTATATACGCTGGGCGTCGTTCCCGTCGCTACAGTGCTCTCATTGCTCGTAGCGCTGCTCTTGAACCAGGGAGTCTGGTTCCAGGGAATCTGGCGGACTATCTATTACATACCGTCGCTGGTATCCGGAGTGGCCGTCGCGATTCTCTGGATATGGCTGTTTGCCCCTACCGAACCGACCAAAGGACTCGTCAACCAGTTCCTGTCGGTTTTCGGAATCGATCCCGGTCCGGGATGGATCTACTCGGAAACGTGGGCGCTGCCTGCGATCATGATTATGAGCCTATGGGGTGTGGGACAGACCATGCTCATCTATTTGGCCGGGTTGCAGTCGGTCCCCACGACGCTCTACGAAGCGTGTTCCATTGACGGCGCCGGACCGCTGCGGCGGTTCTGGCATGTAACGATCCCCCTGATCACTCCAACAATATTCTTCAACGTCGTAATCAACTTCATCGGCTCGTTTCAGGTGTTCACATTCGCGCTCGTGGCCACCGAGGGAGGCCCAAACAACGCCACTTTGACAATGGTGCTGTATCTCTATCGAAAGAGCTTCGAGCAGTTCCACTTCGGCCTCGCCTCGGCCATTGGCTGGGCTCTGTTTGCCATCATTCTGATCCTCACGCTGCTCATATTCCGCAGCTCGGCCGCGTGGGTCTACTACGAAGGCGAGCTCAGGAAGTGAGCGCTACCGGCCGTATCCTGGATTCGGGGGTCGCGCAAGCCTATGTCCGTCGCTCCAAGCGCTACGCCCGTGCGCGCGACCTTGCGCGTCGCGTGCTTCTCTTGATAGCCGTTGCCGCCGTCGGCATGTTCTTTCTGATCCCGCTCATCTGGATGATCTCCACCTCGGTCAAGCCTCACGATCAGGTCTGGCTCATACCGCCCGCCTGGATCCCCAGGGAGTTCTGGTGGGAGAACTTCAGCGAACCGTGGGATGCTCTGCCGTTCCCGCGGTTCTATCTCAACACGATAATCGTGTCGGTATTGAGCGTCATCGGAATGGTCATCTCCAGTTCGATGGTCGCGTTCGCCTTCGCCCGGTTGCGATTTCGCGGCCGCGGCGTCCTCTTCCTCTTGCTTCTCAGCACGCTCATGCTTCCGAGCCACATCACGCTGATACCGCAGTACGTGCTCTTCAACTGGTTCGGATGGATCAACACCCTGCAGCCTCTGTGGGTCCCGACCTTCTTCTCCGGCCCATTCAACACCTTCCTGCTGCGGCAGTACATGCTGACCATTTCCCGTGAGATGGACGAAGCCGCGAGAGTGGACGGCGCCGGATACTTCGCGATCTATTGGCGCATCATCGTTCCATTGAGCAAACCGGTGCTCGGCGTCGTCGCGATAAACACTTTTACGTTTCACTGGAACGATTTCTTCGGCCCGCTCATATACCTGACTGAGCAAAACAACTTCACCATAGCCCTCGGCCTCCGCGTATTGCAGGGCGACTATTTTCAGGAGTTCCCCGTTCAGCACATCATGTCGATGACGCTCGTGTCGATCCTGCCCGTCATGCTGCTCTTCTTCGTTGCCCAGCGATACTTCATCCAGGGAATAGTGATAACCGGCGTGAAGGGTTAGCCGCCGGCTGCCGAGTATTCGGAGGGATACCTTGAGAACAGCTCCCGAAGACTATGTGGTCGTCGAGAGCCATCGCGATCACACGGAGCTAGTCAAGCGCCGCGCCAGGGGCGAGGCGAGGCCGCTCCGGGATGGACTGCTGCCGCGTCTGGCCGAGGCCAGCTACAACATCATAGTCATGCCATTCGGCGGCGATGGCGCCCATCATCGTGACGGCTCGCAGCGACCGCTGGCGGGTTCGCTCGAAATCGTCGACATGTTCCTCAACGAGGCCGAGGCGTCGGACGGCAAGGCGGCGGTCATACGTACCACAAAGGACCTGCCGAGCCGCCCCGACGATGGAGTCGTCCGCTTTCTCATGGAAATCGAGGGCACTCGACCGATGCAGGAAGATTACTCGGTCGGGCGCTGGCCCATCGAACGCCGCTTGCATCTGGTCCGCATGTTCCACCGTTTGGGCATTCGCAGTCTGCACCTCACCCACCAGGGACGCAATGAGTTGGGCGACGGACTCAACGAGCTGGGTTCGGGCGGCAAGCTCTCTAAATTCGGTGTAGCTCTCATCAGGGAGGGCTTTCGGCTGGGCATGATGATGAGCCTCTCCCATCTCATTCCCGAGTGCTATTACCACGCCATCGAAGTTGCCGAAGGACCTCTGGTTGCCACGCACTCCAACGCAATGACGCTCCTGAATCACAGCCGGAACCTCACCGACGATCAGATGAAGGCGCTCGCCGCTATCGACGGCGTCGTCGGCATCCACCTGTGGGCGCCGATTCTCCACCCCGAAAAAGATCCGCTGGTGGACGTGCTCGATTACATCGTCTACGTCGCCGAGTTGATCGGAGCCGAGCATATAGGCTTCGGTACTTTGAACCGTGATCCCGGCTACATCGAGTCCATGGGCGGAGGGCATCGGGAGGTTATCACCGAGCCCGGCGGGTCCGAGCCCGTCAGCATCCGACGAGGTCTCGAGCTATTCCTCGAAGGATTGGCCGACCGTGGATTTAACGAGGACGAAATCGCGGGAATCGTCGGCGGTAACTACGTCCGCGTTCTCCAGGAGGTCCTTCCCGCATGACAAGCACGCTCACAACCGATCTCTCCCGCTTCGTCATTGCCGAGGGGCATCGGGATAACTTCGAGATAACGCTGCGGGCCGACCGTAGTGAACCTCATCCCGTGCGGGACTCGATGCTCGAACGTCTCCGAACGGCAGGTACGAATCTGACGATCATCGCCGTCGGTGGCGACGGCCCTCATCATCGCGCCGGCTCCGACAGACCGCTCGAAGGTTCGCTACAGGTTCTCGATTTGTTCCTGACGGAGTGCGAAGACTGGCCCAAATTCAGGGTAGTGCGCAATGCGACCGATCTGCCCACAGCGGGCGACGACGACGTACTGCGACTGGTCCTGGAGATAGAAGGCGGTCGACCGTTTCAAAACGACTACTCCTCGGGCCTGAACGAGGGCCAGAAACTGTGCCTTCTCCGAACATTCTTCCGATTAGGAATTCGCAGCATCCATTTGACCCATCAGGGCCGCAACGAACTCGGCGATGGACTGAATGAGTTGGGATCGGGCGGCAAACTCTCCCGGTTCGGAGTCTCCGTAATTGAGGAGGCGGCCAGGCTGGGCATGCTCGTAAGCCTCTCCCATCTGACCCCTGAGTGTTACTTCCACGCGTTGGATGTGGCCGAAGGGCCGATGCTTGCCACGCACTCCAACGTGGCCGCGCTAACGCCCCATCCCCGCAACCTCACCGACGCCCAGATGAGGGCGCTCGCCGCGGGCGGAGGCGTGATGGGCATCCATGGCGTGGCATCGTTCCTGGATCGGAGTAAGCCCATGCACGAGTCGTTCGTGGACCACATCGTGTACGCGGCGGACCTCATCGGCGCCGAGCACGTAGGATTCGGAATATTCGGCTCGGATCTGGGCTACGTGGAGGTCTTTCCCAACACTCGAAACAGCATGTTCGTCACTCCTCGGTACCCCGATGGAGTTACCTACGCCCAACAAGCGGAAATCATGGTCGCGGGACTGGAGTCTCGAGGAATGTCCCGAGATGAAATCGCCCTCGTTCTGGGTGGCAGTTACCTGCGCGTGATGCGGGAGGTCTTGCCTTCCGAAGTCCGGCAGACGGCATCCGTAGAGCTTTGACGCGCCAGGGTCGGGACTCGACGGACGCGGAGCTCTCCGGCCGATGAAGGTGGCACTCTACAGCGTCACCTATGCGGGCGGCTGGTACGACGGTCCGGCGCTTTCGGTCAAGCAGATCCTCGACCGCGCGTCGCGGGTCGGGTTTGACGGTGTCGAGATTGGATGCAAACGCCCGCATTTCAGCCCGCTGGACGTCTCTGAGTCCGATGCGGTCGGGACGGCCCAAGCGGCGCGGGACCTTGGGACTGAGATTCCCGCGCTCGCCGCCTATAACGACTTTTCCTCACCCGTTGAGGAACGCCGCGAGGCGGAGTTGTTGGTCGTGCTGCGGATCATTGATCTTGCCGCCGCCATGGACGTTGGGATAGTGCGCGTGTTCGCCGCGTGGCCGGGCGTCAGCGCAACCCCGGCCGGGCTCAGCTACGACACTCCCCGCCGCCTGATGGACTACCAGTTGCAGAACGCCGACCGCTTGGATACCTGGATGCGGGTGCGAGACGCACTTGCGGAATCGGCTCATTACGCCGCGCGCGCCGGAGTGAAACTCGCCCTCCAGAACCACGCGCCAGTTATCAGGGGATTCGAAGATGTACTCGACTTCGTTCGCGAGGTCGACTCGGACCACCTGGTCGTCTCGCTCGACTGTCCCATCATGCCTGATCAATCTCACGCCGAGGTTCGCCGGGCTGTGATCGAAACGGGGCCGCTCATCGCCCACTCACACTTCGGTGGGGAGTTCGAAGCGTGCGAGAACGGAATGCCCAGGCAGCGTAGATTCGATAACCAGCGCGCGCTCCCCAATGACCGAGCCTTTGTCGGCGCGTTGTCGGAGATCGGATACTCGGGTTTTCTTTCTTACGAGCTTTGCCATCCGGTGCTGAAGGGACATCAACGCACCGGAATCGAGGAAGTTCACTCGCAAGTCGAACTGGCGCTTCGATATATGCGCGGGATTCTGGCGCACGTGACCAGTTCCGAGAAGCTCCGCATTGCCTGACGGTCCAGCATACGAATCGGGTCGCCAGCTTCCCAACGGATATGAACCTCCTCGAGGAGCGACGCCGGCCGACGCCGAACCGCTCGGATTGTTAGCTAGCACGGTCTTTCGCGGCGAAGGTTCGCCGGCGAACGCCATGCCGAGTGAGTTTCCGTTGTTATACGCAAGGGCAAACCTGCCCAACTTTCGGATCATTTGCTACGAATCGACGCCCGTTTCAGGAGTCGGAATTCATATTGCTGATGCCCTCTGCCTCGGACACACGTTCAGGATCGGAAGCGTTGGATCCGTATGCACGTATCCGGCCCATCGCGGCAAGGGTCTAGCCACCATGCTCATGTTCGACGCCGAGCGTCACATGCGTCGAGCGGGCGTGGACCTCGTGATCGTCTCCGGTGGCAGGGGACTCTACCGAAGGATCAAGTACGAACCCGCGGGGCTCGTGCGGCACTATGCGGTACCCGCGGAGAAAAGCTCTCCGAGAATGAGGTGGCGTGAAGCGGCAGAATCCGACGTGTACGCCTTGGCCTCAATCTACGCCCGTAAGCCCGTCCGCTTTCGACGATCATTGGATGACTTCGAGTCGACCCTGGCAGCGTTCAGATCCCAGGCCCGCGCGGGACCTGGAAGGACCGTGATTGCCGAGACGGACGGAAGGGTCGTCGCCTACTTGAGCGCCCTGGTCCGCCAGCGCGAGGACAAAAAAGCTCTTGAGACAAACGAAACCGGAGGCGATCCGGAGTCAGTTGTCAACCTCGCTGCCGCGCTGGCGGCGGACGAAGGAGTGAACTCATTCGATCTAGGCGTTCCAGGCGCACACGAAGAATTGAGCATCGCCTGCGAGTGCCGAGGACTCTCCAGCGCTGAGCGCCCCGCGAGCGGCACGTTCAAGCTGCTCAACCCTGCCGGCTTCCTAGATAAGATGCGACTGGTGATAGCAGAGCGAGCCGGAACACAGTTCGCGAAGTCTCTGGAAGTCGGCAACGTGGCTGGCGGCTGCTCATTTCGACTGAATGGAGAACGCCTGGATGTGTCGAATGAGGCTGAGCTCCTCAGGCTCATCTTTGAGCCAGGCTGGCGAATTGAAGAACTTGGCGGCGGTCGATTGGGGAAGTCGCTGGCCATCGCATTTCCGCTGCCGATGATCATGCCTGGCTTCAACTTCATTTGAAGTCGAGCCGGGGATCCGTTCACTAGGAGGACTTCCAAGACCGCTCCGAAGTCCGGTCTATTCACCCGGAAAGCGCTTCTGTCAGCTGACGACTCACGGCTACGGCTATGCCGCCCCGAAAACTAGCTTGTGGTAAGCAAACGTTGTCGACCGCACTCCCTGCCGAAAAGCAGTCTCCCGAAAATACTCGTGCTAGCCCTTGAGCCCGAAGCGGGGAATCGTGCGCCCACCGTCCATCACAATCTCCTCGCCCGTTATGTAGCGCGCTGAATCGTCACACAGGAAGGCAACGGCATCCGCCACCTCCACGCGCGTCACCAGCCTGCCCATGGGAGTTTCAGAAGCTTGCACGGCGGCGTAGTCGGCCGACATGTCTTCATTGTCGGCTATCAAGCCGGGCGAGATAGCGTTGACGGTGATTGACGGCGCCATCTCTACCGCCAGCGACTGAACCAGATGCCGCATCGTGTCCTTGGCCAGTCCATAAACGGAGTCGCTCCGGATCCTCGCCGAAGCCGCCCCAATAGCGATGATCCGCCCCCAGCCGCGCTCGCGCATTCCCGACGCGACCCTCTGTGCCATCAAGTAAAGCGCGGTGCAATTGGCGTTCATCACGTAGTGCCACTGTTCGGAAGGGAGTTTCAAAAAGGGAGTGTACGCACCCGGTCCCACGTTGTGCACCAGAACGTCCAGCCTTCCCAACCGTCTCTCTGTCTCTTCAACCAGGGAAATAGACTGGTCATCGACCGAGAGGTCTCCCCTTATTGCCGCGGACCTGCGACCAAGCGAGCGGATATCGGCGGCGACACCCATCGCCTGAGACTCCGACTCACGATAGCTGACTGCAACATCGGCACCTGACATCGCCAAGCGACTGGCGATAACGGGCCCGAGCCCGCGCGAGCCTCCCGTAACTAAAGCGACACGGCCGGAAAGACTAGCCAACCCCGTTCAACTTCCCATCAACCAGCAGCTCGCGTACCGACTTCAACGTAGTCGAAGAGTATACCTGGTTAGGTGATCTTCCCCCGAGACGTGTACCACCAGTTACCTTAATCCGGCCAGTAGTGTTGGCCTCATCTATCCGGAAGGCTGCTCCAGGACGACTGTCAGAACCTGAAGGGGTGGATGGGCGGGCTCCGGGCGGCTCACCATCGAGTGGGCCTCTGCGAAGCATCCCGGTGCTATCAACTCGTGGTGCAAATCTCGGCGGCAGTCAGTGCTTGGCCAGGCGTTGTTCAACCTTGCCGTCAGAGTGTCCTTAGAGAAGGAGACTCAAAGGTTCCTGCCGAGTTGGTTCTCTGGGGCAGGTGAATGGCCATTCCCGGGCACCGCGTGAACGCGTCGAGGCGTTCGCGCAAAAGGTGCTTTTCTTCGCGGCAAGTGGAAGGGTTCGAGGGATATCGCGGTTGCCAAAGTAGCGTGAGTGTACCGGTGATGCTTGTAGATTCACGGGGCTTCCTCACTGGCGTGCGAGGGTTGCGGACGTTAGGGGGAGTGACTGCCATCACGCGCAAATGACACGACGTAGAGTGTAGTTGCGACTCGCAGGGTGCCGGTGTGGATATTTGGGAGACGCGCGCAGGGAGTGCACCTACACGCAGTCGCAAATCACGCGCTATCACCGGCGGATTACGGGTCCGCTTCTGGATCGAATCGACGTGCATGTTGAGGTGCCGCGGGTGAAGTACGAAGAAATGGCGGGAGTTGCCACCGGAGAACGGTCGGAGAGCATAGGCAAGCGAGTCGCCGAGGCGCGAGAGATCGGAGCCGAGCGGCTGAGTGGGACGGGAAGACTCATGAACGCGGAGATGAACCCGAAGGACGTGGACAGGTTCTGTGAGACCGACCGGGATGCGGAGTCATTGCTGCGACATGCGCACGACCGGTTGCAGCTTTCGGGGCGTGGGTTCCATCGGGTGTTGAAGGTGGCGCGGACGATAGCGGATCTGGATGGGGGCGAGCGGATCGGCGTCTCGCATCTGGGCGAGGCTTTGCAATATCGCGCGCGGGCTGAAGACTGACAAAAGAACCCGCAATGCCGGGCTCGATCTTGCATCGCTCCGCATTGCGTATGGAGCTACCGACCGCTCGAGCTTCGGTAGAGTTTCTCATCTCTGAGGGTGTGAACTTCGAGAAGCAATCCCACGGCATGAACCCCTGTGAAGCCTGTTGGCAGTCAACTCTCTATTCGTCCGCGGTCAGCTTGCCGCCGGGAATCCGTTCCCCCAGCAAACCGGCGTCCCGTCCGTGCGGAGAGCGCAGGTGTGCAGATTGCCACTGCTGACTGAGGCGAAGCGTTCCCCTTGCGGGGGTGTCGATTGGCCGAAACCTGTCTGTCCGATGACTTCATGGCCATCGCCGAGCGCGGCGCCCCAGCACACCGCGCTCCCATCAGAACGGAGGGCACAGGTGTGGAAACTGCCGCAGCTAATGGAAGAGAACCTCTCGTTTCTCGGCGCCGCCGTCTGGCCGAACGCGTATCTGGGGCCGGGATTGCCCCAGCAGACGGTGGCGCCATCCGTCAGGAGCCCGCAGGTGTGCTGTGCTCCAGCGCTGATCGATGTAAGCCGCACGCCCTCCGGTGGCGACGCTTGTCCGTGCTCGTTGTTACCCCAACATACGGGCGTTCCGTCATCGCGCAGCGCGCATGCGTGAAAAGCCCCGAAGTCGATGAAGGTGAACCGTTCACTTTGCGGCGGCAGCGGCAACCAGTGAGTTCCTGATACACCGCCGGTGGAACCCCAGCAGCCGTAGGAGCCGTCTCCCCGCAGGCCACAAGTGTCCGAGTAGCCGCTGGTAACGGTCACAAACCGCTCGTGTTGTGGTGGGAAGGCCTTTCCGTTGGAGTTTCTTCCCCAGCAGACGGCGGTGCCGTCCGCATTAAGCCCACACGTGTGCGAGTCTCCGGTACTGATCGAGGTGAACCGTTCGCTCTCCGGCGGCCATTCTCGGGCAAAGTCGCCCCATTTCCCCGAGGTGTCATCCAGTTCGGTACCCGGGTTTCCCCAGCAAACCGTGGTGCCGTCTGACCGAAGAGCGCAGGAGTAGTTCCATCCGGTATCGATCGACACGAAGGACTCGTTCGTGACGGACTCGTAAGTCGTGCGCGCGGGCTCGGGCGTGTCGTAGCCCTTGCCCCAGCAACTCGGAGTGCCATCACGGCGCAACGCGCAGGTAAAGAATGGCCCAGCGCTGATCGCGCTGAACCGCTCATTGGCCGGCGGATGCGCCTGGCCGTACCACGCCCCGTAAGAGGGCTCATAGTTGATGCCCCAGCACACGGCCGTTCCGTCCTCACGCAAGCCGCAGGAATGGGAGTGGCCTCCGGTAACCGCAACCAACCGTTCGCCGTCCGGCGCCAAGGTCTGGCCTCTTCCGGTCCCAGCCCAACACACGGGCGAGCCGTCTTCGCGCAGCGCACACACATGGGTATGGCCGCCACCCAGGGCCACGAATCGCTCGTTCTCCGGCGGCGTCAGGTCGTAGCTGTAGCCGGATCCCCAGCACACCGCTGCACCGTCCGCGCTCAGCGCGCAGGTGTTGCCGTGTCCACTTTGGACTGTCGTGAACCGTCCGCCTTCGGGCGGTTCCGTTTCGAGGCTGTAGGTCTCGCCCCAACAGACGGCCTCGCCGTCCGACCGGAGCGCACACGTGTGAATGAGTCCGCTGCTGATAGCAACGAACGTCTCGCCGTAGGGGGGAGTCGCCTGGCCGCGGTAGCTGGCGCGTTGGCCGTCGGGGTCGCGATTGCTGCCCCAGCAGACGGCCATCCCGTCCGATGCCCGCAAGGCACACGTATGGTTGGTCCCGCTGCTGATGGCACTAAACCGCTCCGGCGGCGGTGACGCTTCCCCCGTCTCGTTGTCACCCCAACAGACGGCGGTCCCGTCGTTACGCAGGGCGCAGACATGGCCGCCACCGCTGCTGATCGCCAAGAATGACTCTCCGGCGACGGCTTCGAAGCTAGTGTAGTTGTCCTGGTTGCTTAGGTATCCCGCTCCCCAGCAGACTGGTGTTCGGTCAGCTCGTATCCCGCAGGTGTGGTCTTTGCCGGCGGTGATGGCGGACAAGGTCTCGCCGTACGGCGGCCGAGCCTGACCCTGATAGTCATATATGTGGTCGCGATTGCTGCCCCAGCAAACCGCGGTCCCGTCGCCGGCGCGGATGGCGCAGGTGTGGGCGCGGCCACTGGCAATGGCGGAAAACGCCTGTCCAGGCGGGGGCGATGCCTGACGGTCCCAGTCGTAGCCCCAACAGACTGCGGTCCCGTCCAGCCGAAGGGCACAAGTATGGCGCGCGCCGGTACTGATGTCCCTGAACTGCTCGCCGGGCGGCGGCGATGCCTGGCCTTCGGAATCGCTGCCCCAGCACACTGCCGTACCGTCTTCACGAAGTGCGCATACGTGATTCTCGTATAGGCCCAAATTGCTGCTGATTGTGACAAAGCGCTCGCCCTGCGGGGGCGAAGTTTCGCCGTACTCGTCCTCCCCCCAGCAGACGGGTGTGCCGTCCAACCGAAGAGCGCAGGTATACCCAACGCCGTTGCTGATCTCTGCGAACCGCTCATCCGACGGGGGAGCGTCCTCGCCGGACCAATCGCCCCCCCAGCAGACCGCCGTTCCGTCCTGCCGGAGTCCGCAAACGCGAGCAAGCCCGCTGCTGATGGCCTTGAGTCTCTCCCCAAACGGGACCCGCTCCTCTCCTCCGAGGTATCCGTAACCGCCGAGAGTCCAGCAGACGGGCGTTCCGTCTTCCAACAGCGCGCAGGCGGTCTCGTACCCGCTGCTTACAGCGATGGCGGTATGACTCTGTACGGCCCGGTACGTGGAGTGCCGGGCGCTTACAGTTTCCGTCTCGTACCCCTCTCCCCAGCAGACGGGTCTCCCATCGCGACGAATGCCACACGTGTGGGAAGCGCTGATGCTCAGGGAGGTGAATGCGGTGTCCGCAGGGGCCAACAGCGCCCCCTCTCCCCAGCAAGTGACAGTCCCGTCCTCCCTCAGTCCGCAGGTGTACTTGTCACTGCTGCTCAGCGAGTGGAATCGCTCGAAGTGGGGTGTGATCGTCACTCGCCGGTACGGGTCCCCCCAGCATATTGGGCGACCGTCATGCTGAAGACCGCAGGTATGCGTTACGCCGCTGCTGATGGACTTGAACTGCGCGCGCTCGGGCGGTGAGGACTGACCGTCTTCGTCCTGCCCCCAGCAAACGGCCGCGCCGGTAGCGTCCAGTCCGCAGGTGTGCTCTCGGCTACTGCTGATTGCGACGAGTTGTACGTCCTGGGGAGGCGAAGCCTCCCCGTGGAGGTCCCGCCCCCAGCACGTGGCGGTACCGTCTTCCCGAAGGGCGCATGTGTACGCCCATCCACTGCTCACGGACATGAAAATCTCGTCCGGCGGCGGCGAAGCTTGCCCCTGGGCGTCGTCACCCCAGCAAAGTAGCTTGCCATCGGCCCGGAGGCCGCAGGCATGTCTGGCGCCGCTGCTGACCGCAACGAACCTCTCTGCAACCGGCGGCGACGCTTGCCCGTAATCGTCGACGCCCCAGCAGACCGGCTTACCGTCTGGATCGATACCGCAGGTGAATCGGTCGCCGTTGCTCAAGGATGACAGCGTTCTCCCGCTGACCGAATCGAAGCTCCGGCTGCCTTCCTCCGCTTGTGGCTCCCCGGCCAGCCCAAGCCCCCAGCAGACGAGGGAGCCGTCATCCCGCAGCCCACAGGTGGAAAAACGGCCGCTGCTGATCGCAATGAAGCGCTCGCCTGGGGGAGGCGAAGCCTGACCGTGATCAGGCCACCAATCGCTGGCAGCTCCTCCCCAGCAGATTGGCGTGCCGTCCGCTCTCAACGCGCAGGTATGCAAGAAGCCACTGCTGACCTGCACGAACAGCTCACTTTCGGGTGGCGACGCCTGGCCGGTGTCAATCAGAGAGGACATTGCCCCCCAGCAGACCGGCGATCCGTCCAACCTCAGGGCGCAGGTGTGCGCATAGCCGCTGCTGATGGCCTTGAACGTTTCACCTTCCGGCGGGGAGGTCGCCCCCCAAAGGCCAGAGCCCCAGCAGAGCGGACTGCCGTCTTCGAGAATTCCGCACGCGATGCTCCCGGCGCTCAAGGACTTGAATCGTCTTCCTTCCAGGATTGCCTCGGTCTCGTCGCCACTCTCTCCCCAACAGGCGGCAGATCCATCCTCCCGCAGGCCACACGTGAACCAATCGCCACTGCTTACGGACACGAAGGTCTCGCCCGCTGGTGGCGATGCCTGACCGTAGTCGTCCACTCCCCAGCAGACCACGGACCCGTCCAGACGCACCCCGCAGGTGTGCTCGCCGCCGGCGGTCACCGAGAGGAACCTGTCGCCCGCCGGCGGGGATGCCCTGCCGTAGTCGTCTTCGCCCCAGCACCGAACGGCCCCGTCTCGAGTGAGACCGCACGCGTGATCGTCGCCATGAGTAATGGACACAAACGAAACGTCCGATGCGACGGACTTCGGAGGGACAGACCCGGAACCTAGGAAACGCTCGCCCTCTGTTGGCGACGACTGACCGTACTCGTCGTTGCCCCAGCACACGAGGCCGCCGTCATCCGACCGAATGCCGCAGGTGTGCTCGTGGCCGCTGCTGATCGACGCGAATTTCTGTCGCTGCGGAGGTTCGTGTCCACCGCTCCAGCCCGAACCCCAGCACACCGCCGTTCCGTTGGTCCAGAGGCCGCAGCCGCCGATACCGCGACCGCTGATGGCGGTCAAGCGCTGACCGCTAGGCGGGTACTGCTCCGCGTATACGACATCCGACCGCGCTCCCCAGCAGATCGTGGAACCGTTTTCCCGCAGACCACACGTGTAACCGTAGGCACTGTCGAGGGCGACCAATGGGACATCCGGCGGAGCGTCCCATCCGGTGTGCCCATCCCAGTAAGGCTCCGGTCCCCAGCAAACCGGCGTCCCGTCGTCCCGTAAGCCACAAGTGTGATACGAGCCGCTGCTGATGAACGTGAACCGTTCGCCCTTGGGCGGCGACGCCTGGCCGGATTCGTCGCTCCCCCAACAGACGACCGTGCCGTCGTTGCGGAGGCCGCAGGTGTGCGCTCCTCCGCTACTGATCGACCGAAAGACCTCGCCATCCGGCGGGGATGTTTGGCCGAAGCCAACCTGGCCATACCCCCTAGCACTGTCATTGAGTTCAGCCCCCCAGCACACGACGGTGCCGTCGTGGCGCAATCCACACGTGTGGAAGCTTCCGCTGCTTATCTCGACAAACCGCTCGCCTTCGGGCGGCGACGCCTGGCCGAAGGAAACGTTGCGGAGGTTGGCATCCCAACTGATCGGTCCAGCTCCCCAGCACACCACTTCGCCACCTTCGCGCAGCGCGCACGTGTGATATGCGCCAGCGCTGACTGCCAAGAACCGATGGGAGGAAGCTGCCGGCGGAAGGGCGTCGGTTGACCCGATAGCCCACGCGAAGACCGAGCGAACATCTTCGCGGTGGTCGTTTTGGCAGGCGGCTTCTGCCTCGTCGCCGAAGGTGTTCTGATAGATGGCGACGTTGCCCTGGTTGCCGAGATGGCCCTCGACGATGTCGTTCAGTTCGACGCAGGTGGTGGGCCAGGCAAGCTCCGGATCAGCGGCTTCCGCCTGACGGGTCTCGCTCGCAATGGCCCAGCCAAACACGGCTATCACGTCGTTGCGGTGGTCGTTGTGACAGGCGACCTCAGCCTGATCGCCGAAGGTTCGCTGATAGATGCCGACGTTGTGGGGGTTACCCAGGTGCTCTTCGACGATGTCGTTCAGGTCGACACAGGTTGTCGGCCACTGGTTAGTGCCGTGTTCCTCATGGGCCGTCGCTAGTGCCGCGGCCACGACCGCGAGGATCCCGGCGGTGAGCGCCGCAATGAACAGCCTACGCATATGAGGATGCCTTTTGCCGGACAAGGGCCGACGACGGGGAACAAGTGAATGGAGTGCGAGACGCGGGCGATGGGGTGAAGTTCTCTCCCAGGCTGCCACGCAGGGCGGCCGCAAGCGCGATTGTCTGGGTAGCGGACGGGTCCGCCACGACCGCCGTCGCTACTCGATCCACGGGCCAAGCATGAGGCAAGCAAATCTCGTCCGCTGAAGTGTGAGGCAAAGTCTTCGAGTACCGTCAGGAGCGATGAAACTATGAGCGTGCATTAGAAGCCAGTTGCCTCTCGCCGCTGGGTTACCCGCCGTTCTAACCGCCTCACTCGCTAGCAAACTGGAAGCCTCAGACCGTTCAGGTCGTTGTGTCTGACCTCCCTCAGTCCAGACGGTATGCATCCCGTAAACCGGTTGTGAGAGAGCATCAGGGGGCCCAGATTGCTCAACTCACCAAGCTCCCGCGGGATCTGACCGGTCAGTTGGTTATGATCCAAACTCATCGCTACCAGTATGGTCAACTCCCCCAACTCGGGCGGTATGGCTCCAGTCAACTCATTCTCAGAGAGAAGCAGAGAAGTTAGGTTTGACAGCTGCCCCAGTGCCGGCGGTATCTCGCCCGTCAGCCGGTTCTCCCACAGACTCAGAGTAATCAGCCTGGCCAACCCATCCAACTCGGGCGGTATGGCTCCGGTCAACTCATTCTCAGAGAGGAGCAAAGAAGTTAGGTTTAACAGCTGCCCCAACTCCGACGGTATCTCGCCCGTCAGCTCGTTCTTGTAGAGCGATAGCATCTTGAGTTGGGTCAACCGGCTGAGCTCCACCGGAATCTTCCCCGTCAGCCGATTGTCGTTCAGCGACAGGGCATTGAGGCTGCTCAACTGCCCCACTTCAGGCGGTATCTCACCTGTCAACCGGTTTTCATGTAGATTCAGCCGCTCCAGACTGTTCAACCGCGCCAATTCCGCCGGTATAGTGCCCGTCACATCGTTGGCGCCGAGACTCAACTGACGCAGGCGCGTCAATCGCGCAAACTCTGCCGGTATCCGGCCCGTCAACTCATTTTCGGTCAGGTCCAGCACCCTCAGTTCGGTCAGCTGTCCCAACTCCGCCGGTATCTGGCCCCGTAAGCTACGTGACGAGAGACGAAGCTCTATAACCGGCAACGGCGAGCCGCCCACGACCACCTCGTCCCACTGGCGTATGCGCCTGTCGACGGACCAGTTCAACCCTGCGACGCTGTCCAATGCGTCGCGGGCTTGCAGTAACGTCATGCAGTCTCCTACCAAACCGGCATTCGCCCTTGGATTCGAAACCGCCCGTCTTGCGGCACACGCGGCGGCCTCGGGCGTCTCAGGCTGTGTTTCAGGCTCCGAAGAGCCAGGTGCGGGGAGTTCGAACCGCGGCAGGTTCTCAGCACCTGCTGCTGTGACCGGCGCCTTGGCCGCATCCGGGATGACCACGTTGCTCAAACTCTTCACCTTGTCCGGCAGGTCCTGGAGGCTCACCTGCCCCAACGCCGTCCCAGGCGCCTCAACGTTCCAGATCTCGAACACTGCCCGCTGCGCGCGCAGCAACTGCAACCCCCGCGGGTTGCCCTCGGCTTCCCGTTCCTCGTATCTGATCGGCAGCCCGTACAAGTTCAACCAGTCCGACTCTGCCAGAAACACGGCCTTGATCTTGGGGTTCGCATCCAGGAGCCCAAGGTGCACGTTTATGACCTCTTCGAAGCTCAGGCCGGCCGCGTCAAGCACTTGATGGCCAGGTAGGTTGGGCAGCCCCACCCCTGAGTAGTCGTTGGCGAGCGTGTCGAGGGTGTTTAGGTAGTTCATCCGCGCATGGCCCGGGTCCCACTGGAGGATCACCTTCTGGAAAGCCTGCAACGTGAACGGTCCGTCGACCCAGCGCTGGCTGATCGGATAGCAGATGGCCTGGAGGTTTCTGCCGCGCAGGAAGTCCCACATGGGGACGCCGTCGGCGTTGGTGACCGCGAATCCGTCGTCGGGTGCGGGAGTATCGCCGCCGGTGATGGTGAACAGGCAGCCCTCGGGCAGCGGTATGCATTGGTCAGGCGCGCAGTCGATGCCGTGCGCCGAGACGACGGTCGCGGACAGGAGTAGGACGACAATCGCCAAGACCAGCGCCGCAAACATGACCAACGGCCGCCTCACGACCGACCTGGACGTTCGAGGCGCACCCAACTTCGGTTAACGAGCCGGGCAGCTTGGGGCGCCGACAAAGGCTTCGACACCGGCTGACCGCTACTCATTGCCCAACCCCGTTCCGGTAGCCTGCCTCGCCGAGAATTCGCGCAGCCGGTACCCCACGATTGCCCCGTCCGCACTTCTCCTTTCCCCGCGAAAGCTCGTCCGCTAGACGAGACGTGCATCGTCCCAGCCTTCTACCGGAGTGTGTGCCGCGCATCTCGGCGCTTGGTTGCTCTCCGTCGATAGCGGCGCCGTAGCATGCGTCCGGGGCTCGTGATACGAACCTGAGGCCGCGTCAAGCAAACGTGACTCCCTCAGCGCGCTCGCACGCCACTGCCGTTAGAGACGGCAAATTGGTTGGGGATAGCCAAGAATCCGCATATCAGGCGTATAGGACGGGTTCGCCGCTGCCCGTTCGGAGGTCGGCCTGTACCACAACACGTATGAACTTGTATGGCCTACTGGGACCCTGCCGCCGTAGATCCCCCAGGGACCTTCGTCCTCTCCATACACGATGTACCGCGCCGTCCATCTGACGATCTCGCGGTTGCCTGTGTTTGTGTATCGCACCAACACACTTCCCTGCCAATTCACAAAGACCTGCAGTTCGATTGCACAGTGAGGAAGGCTGAAGCGACTCACGGCGGGCGGGCTGTCCCCGCTGGCGTTGAAGGCAATGAGTGTCACTTCGTGATCACCGGGTCGCAGATGCTCCAAGCCGAGCGTGAATCCGCCACCTGACGATGCGACCACGCCCGACCTGGTCGTTGCACCCCCGATGCTCCAGCGATAGCCCAGCAGAGGCAGGCCGCCGCCGTCGACCGGCGGGCCGGCGATTACGATATAGGTACTGCCCGAGCGTACTACCCGCAGATCGCGAGGTACGGTCGGCGGCTGGCCAACGGCGGGGGGTTGCGTCGGCGTCAATGCCGGCGCTTGGGTCGGGACCGGCACTGCCGTCAGCGTCGGCAGCGCCCACGCTAAGGCAGTCTCCATCTGGGCACGCTGGTCCTCCCGGCAGACTTCTTCGGCTTCCCCTCCATGAAGTCGTTGATAGATGCCGACCTTGTCGTTGTCGCCGCGATGACTCTGAATCAAGTCGTACAGCCCGACGCAGCTCGTAGGCCAGCCGCCTGGCGTGTGACCCCAGGCGATCGATATCGCAACAACCAGCGTCAACGCGGCCGCCAGACTCGCCAGAACGGCGCGGCTCTTGACCGTTCGCGTTCCAACCAGGGCACCGCCCGTGGGCAGACTAGGCACCGCCGCACCACGCATAGCCTGCGTCGAGAAGCTCTATGTGGGGTGCGGGTCCCAAGTTGGAGGCACTCCTGTACCACAACAGTACCGTCTCGGTTTGGCCGACAGCGACGCGGCCTCCGTTCGCCGGCCAAGGGCCTCGACCACTCCCGTGGATGACGTGCCGCACCGTCCAATTCGCGATTTCCCGGTTTCCCGTATTCCTCCCACTCACCAAGACACTGCCGTGCCGATCCTCGATGAGCCCGACTTCGATTCGACAGACGGGGGAGCTGATACGAGTGACGGCCGGCGGACTATCTCCGGTCGCGTTGAAGGCGATAACCGTCACTTCATATTCACCGTGCTGCAGATCGTCTAAACGAAGACGGAAACCGCCGCCCGAGGATGCGACGACGCCCGTGAAGGTCGCTGCGCCGACAACAGTCCAGCGATAGCCCAGCAGGTTCTGACCGCCCCCATCGGCCGGCGCACGGGCACTGATGATGTAGCCACGGCCAGACTTGTGTACTCGCAGATCAAGCGGTACGGTCGGCGGGCCTGTTACATGGCGAGGCGGCGCCGGTGTTGCGATCGGCGCTTGCGTGGGGATCGTGGGTACGGTCGGGGTCGGTCTTATCCAAGCGAACCAAGTTTGGATCTGGGCGCGGTGGTCGTTCTGACATGCTTGCTCAGCTTGGTCTGCGTGGACTCGCTGATAGAGGCCGACCCGGTCCAGGTTACCTCGATGGGTTTCGATGATGTCGTTTAACTCGACACACGTAGTCGGCCAGCCACCAGGCGTCGCCGCGTAAGCTATTGACAGCGCTACGGTCAGTGTCAGGATGGCAACCAATACAGCCAGAATCGTGCGGCCTCCAGGCCCTGGCTTTCTCATAAAGGCCGTGTCGTCAGAGGGAACTGATGCTTCCTTCAATGACCATCCTGGGTACATAGGATCGGATGCCTCTTGGCGCTTGCCGGTCCCTCCGACCTGCAAGCATGGGCTGCAGTGGAAGGCGAGAAGGCGTGGAAGCGTGGAACGGCCCGCCAGATTGCGAGTGCCCCACGCCAGCTTTGCGCAACGGCGATTTACGCATTGCACCGAATCCCACTTGCAGTCCGCTTCCCCTTTCCACCGAAAACGCTAGACATTTCTCATATCTTTGGTAAGGGCCGGATGCCCCTCTTTTGAAGGGTGTCTGCCTGTTTGAGATTGAGCGGTTCCGCTACTTCTCGACAGGTATGACGTGCTCTTGCGGACACCAGCGGCGGGATTCTCGGTCTGGGGCTGCAGGTGCGCCTGCCTTGTGGCAGCCCCCCGTTCGCCTACCGGTCGGGCTTCTGGTAACACGGCAACATCGAGCACGGGTTCCCGCTCGTGCCGGTGTTAGTCTTCAATGGCCTGCTGCACTACCCGTGGCAAGGGCGGCGGATGCTAATTGCCGACGTTTTGCAGCGCTTGTGGCGCCAGCAGAGCTGTATTACAGCTGGCCGGTGGCTGCCCGCCGGGTCAGAGACGAGTCCATGTCGTCAGTCGTCCAAGAGGCCGTTGCGGACGGCCCAGACGACGATCTCCTGCTTGGTGCGAAGGCGCAGCTTGTCCTGTATGCCGTAGACGGCGTTTCGGATAGTTACCGGCTGAACTCCCCTTGCCGCTGCGATCTCGGCGTAGGACATGCCCTGGGAGAACGACGTAAGTATCTCCCGTTCTCGCGGCGTCAGATCGGGCTGCTCCTTCTCGGGCTGTGCTCCGGTCCGTATCAGAGCGAAGACCCTCCTGACGACCTCTGTTGGCAAACGCATGTCACCCGCGGCAACAACCTTGATGGTGCTCAGGAGTCGGTCCATACCGGACACCTTCTGAAGGTAGCCGGTCGCACCGGCCGCCACCGCCTCCGTAACGGCGTCCTCCTCGGTTGAAGCGGTCAACATGACCACCCGTGTGTCGGGTAGAGATCCCATGATCTCCCTGCAAGCATCCACACCGTCCATGTTGGGCATCATGACGTCCATTACGACCACGTCCGGCGACAGTTCCGCTGCCGCCCTTACGGCCTCCACGCCGTCCCTGGACTGTCCGACCACCTCAAAGTCTTGAGACTGCTCCAGCATGACCCGCAGACCATCCCTCATGATCGAGTGGTCGTCGACGAGCAGTACCCTTATGCGTGGAGACTCTGAGGACAACCTACTTCTCCCTTCGGCCACGACCCAATGGCATGACGCAGGCGACGCGGGCGCCCCCGTCCGTCCCCCTGGGCTCAACGATGAGGCGTCCGCCAAGTCGCCGAGCGTATGTCCGCATGTTGGCGAAGCCGTGACCGCGGTCTGCGTAGTCGGCGGGAAGTCCCACTCCGTCGTCCGACACCGATAGACTGAGCTCCTCCTCGCCGAAGTCGAGCTCGACCAGCACGCTGCTGGCGTCCGCGTGGCGAAAGGCGTTGGTGAGCGCATTGTGCGCAATGGAGAACAGGAGGCTTCTGGCCTCTATAGAGAGCGGCGGCTCGACGCCGTGTTGAATCAGTTCCGCCGGCACCGATGTTATGGACGTGAACGTCGAAACGTGCGAATCCAGCGTCCGGCCAAGCTCCCTACCTTTGAATATGCGGCCGATGTCTATGGGATGTCTGAGCTGCCAGATGGCGGTCTTGGACAGCCGGGAGGTCGCATCAAGTCTTGCAGTGAGTTCCTCGTTCGAATCTCCGGCAACCCGCCTAGCGGCGTCGATCCCCAGGCCGATCATGTACGCGGACTGCGCTGTCGTATCGTGAATGGACTGGACCAACTCGACCCGCTCATGCTGCAGCGTCCTCTCCCGGTCCACCGCGGCCCTCCACCTCGACCGCTCGAAGCGAGTGATGAGACTGACGCACAATACGAGAGAGTACATCGCGGCGATCCGTACCAGCAGCTCTTTTTCGTGGCCGGCAACGAGGTCGAGTCCGGGGCCGACCGTCGCGCATACGAGGGTGTATACGCTCGCCGTTATCGTCGTCCATGCCAACGCCATCAACAACGACGTGAAGATCACGACGAACACCGCCAGGGCCGGGAAGTAACCCAGGAAGACGAAGCCGTCGACGAATCCGCCCTGGAGGATGACGCCGACCGTGGCTACCGATAGGTCCGAGGTGCTCAGGAGCAGCAGCCAGCGCCATGTGACCGACCCGTGCGTCAGCAGCCGGTAGTGGGCGAGGCCATTGAACGCTACCAGCGGCACGAGCAGGAGCCAGTATTCGAAGTGTCCGTAGTACCAAAAGCCCGGTCGATAGATGAACTGGAATGCAGCGATCAGGACGACAAACCAGCGCCCCCAGACCGTAATCTCCGCGGCGTAGCGTATTACGTCTGGCTCGGATACGAAGGTCGCCGGAAACCGCTTGGCAATGGCTCCTATGTCGGCCTCCAGCAAGTCCAAGCTCCCAACCGATAGACGCGCACCCCGGATGCGCTGTGACGTTCAGGTTCGATTCCATCCTTCATTACCGCGTCTGCCACCACGCGCCCCGACCCGTCGAGGTCGACCCGGTCGGACGTGGAGCCGCTGACCCGGAAGACGCCGGCGGCTGGCTTGAATGAATGGAAGCCGCGGCTGCGGCGGGCTGACTGGGACATCTCCCCTCCCCGATGCCCATGGAATCATAGAGCGAACGGCGGCCCCTCACTGCCTATAAAGCTATCCACCGTTTCTTGTGTCTGCAAGAGCACTTCATACCTGTCCAGAAGTAGCGGAACCGCTATATCTCGAACGAACAAATGCTCCTTGGGGAAGGGGCGTCAGGCCCTTACCGAGGTCAAGTGAAATGTAAGGCGTTTTCGGCGAGACGACCTGGGAACTGCCGTGAGGATAGGGCAGCGGTGTGTTGGGGGCCGACCCGGTCGGATGAGAGAGCAGTCTGCGCAACGTTGCGTTGGGCTAAGCATAGCCGCCTGAATATGAGCGATTCGTGACAATCAATGGTGGTAGCTTCCACACTTGCTTTCGCCGTTCTGACGGGATGGCTTCCGACGAATGCGCCGTGGGTCCCGCGCGCAGCCTGAACCGCCGGATTCAGCGTTCTCCGATTGCAGTGGGGAGAGAGAGCGAGTGAAGCTCCAACGATCAATCTGGGCGGCCATCATCGCCGCCGTTCTGTTCATAACCGCTAGCGCTACAGCGACCGCTCACGAAGATCACAGCACCAGCCAGTGGCCGACTACATGCGTTGTACTGAACGAAATGTTCTAGCAGAGTCGAGGCAAACACGAGAACATTGGCATCTACGAATGCGTACACGGCGACCGGGCCGAGCAAGCCTGTCGGAACGAGTATTGCGGCGATGTGGCTCGCCTTGGGTCCGTTGCATTACGCACCTGGAATGTGGCGGATGTGGGCTTGATGGCAAGAGCCACGATGGTCGGAACAAGGGGCGCGCCTACAGGAGTGGTGATGCTGACGCAAATGCCGCATGGCGTCTTGGATGAAGTTGAAGTTACGGGACTGAGTCCAGGCGGGCACGGCTTCCACATACATGCCGTCGGGACTTGTGAGCCGGATTCTGGGGCGGCTGGCGGCCGCTTCAACCCTGCTGACCGACGGCACGGGTTCGGTCATGTCGAGGGTTTCCACGCAGGGGTCTTGCCGAACATCCACGCTGCCGGGAATGGCGCGGTCAGGGCCGATGACTTTACCGCCGACGTGACTTTGGCGGCAGACGCCTACAATTCGCCCCTCGACTCGGACGGCTCCCCTATCATCCACTCCAAGCCCGACACTAATGGCCAAAGCGCCGGGGCGGGCGACCGCGTGACTTGCGGTGTGATCCGACGAGTCCAGGTAGACAAGACGTAGAAACTGAGGAGAGAGATAGCGGGGACTTACCGACATAAAGGGTTCAGCTCGGATGAGTACGACATCCTGTAGCATGTTCACGAGAACGATGTGAGGATGGAACCGTCGGCCACGACTGTTTGACGGCTAATCCGGCACCCATGTCGTCCACTGCAACAAGGGAGTCACGGAACACCGTCGGATTCCGTTCGCCTGGAGTTCACCAGGCATGCGCGCCACATGATGGAAGAGCGGGCCATTGCTGTTCCAAACAAATCAGTTCGAGGAACAAGGTGACGGCGTCTATATGCCGCGATACCGGTTTGAGGACTCGCCTACGGACTGCATCACGGAGGGCGTCGGATGGACCTTTTGTCCAAGTATTACCCCGACAGACTATGCGAGTACTGGGTGGGGGCCGAGTCGTGCGGGCATATCTCCATGACGGACCGCGTCAATGTCAATATGACGGATATGCTGCTCAGCTGGACTGAATTGGAGTCCGGAGAAGATTGATGTTGGGTATTGTGATCTGGGGAACCGATTTGATCTCTCGGGACCCCTCGAAGATCATTCGCGGTGAACCGCCGCGATGACTAACGCAGCGCTCACGGATAAGCGGGAATAACATGAAGCCCGCATGGGCCGCAGGTGTTGCCATCGCGTTCCTGCTGAACATTGCATGCGGCGCCAGGACCGCAACCTTTTCAGATACCAATTCGTCCGGCGCCTGGTCCGTGCCACGAGTGGCTACAATCCGGCCTCGAAGGGCTTCAAAGACGGGAGGATCCGACGGCAACGTTTGATTTCCGCCGAACAATCGCTCGGCGGCCAGTGTTCTCAGTGGACTATTGGCCAGGCCTGCCAGGGGTGGAACAGGAAGGTCGCCCCGATGTCCGATGGGACCTCGAGCACTTCAAAAGCTACGCTGATCCGATAGGCGTGCGCGCCGTGGCCGGGGCGCTAGCCGATACGGAAATCAACCGGGCCGACCGATGTTGGTTCACGCCACCGAATCTGCTCTCCGCTACGGAGACGGAGCTTAGGGATTGGCAGCGTGAGTGGGCAGGCGACACCGACGATCTCTTGAGCGCCTACGTCGAGGCGGGAATCCAGTGCGTCGCGATGACCGTCCTCTTCTGTTGCTCCGGACAGGACTCCGCGCCGGACTGGTACAAAGCTCTGGCGGATTGGGAGGAGTGTACCGCCTCGGGAACTCCGCTCAGCGAGGCGGGCCTGCCGTCCCTTTCCTGCCTTCTCCATCCGGAAATGTACCGAGTTGTGGACCGCTTCTGGGCCTGCCACGAGTTTATTGCCGAGCGGGGTGTCCTCCTTGGTGTGTGCCTGGAGAACGAACCCTCCCTGGGCTTGGGCGAGCGGCCTCGCTATGACGACTTCGGCGGGAATCCCCACAGTCGCGCGGCCTTCAGCGCCTACGCAGCCGAACAGTTCCCCGATGTTGCCGCATTCAATCAAGTGGCCGGCACCGCCTACGAGTCCTTCGAACATGTGCGGATCGGGGACGACAATTGGCTGGTTCGCGCACTGGCCGCGAGGTTCAAGCACACGATCATCATGGGACACCACGTGCCGCAGCTGGCGTCCCTCGCGAAAAAGCATTTCCAAGATGTGGTGACGATCACACGCATGTCGAGCGGACTCTACGTCGACGAGCGAGACCACCGGGCCGGCAGCTCCCGATATGCGGGAGAGAAGCTCGGCGTCGAACCTACGGTGCTGAAAGACAGTGACGTTGACATCATCGGCTTTTCACATTGGAGCTATGACGGCGACGACGGACATCAAGAAGGATTCGGCGGTTTCCAGGTCACCTGCAATCTCTGCCGCGGGACCGAAAAGATTCTGGGAATCACGGAGCCGATGGTCGGGCGACACGGCGTCACGAACCTCTCGCTGCGCACCGAGGAAATGATGCACTTCGTTTACCGCGGCCTGCACTACAACTTCCGGCTCTTCAACATCCACAGCTGGGCCCGCAGCGGAGACCGCATCTACGATCAGCCCTTTGGCATGGTATTGAGCCAGAAGCCGGGCTTCCTGCCAGCCGTCCGCGCGCTTCGCGACGAATTGGACTGGATCGCCCCCTTCCAAACGTTCGGCAAGCCCGTCCTTCCCCCGATTCGAATCTTAGTTTCACGCAACTCTCGGGGATTTCCCGGCTATGGCCTGCACTTGTATTTCGGCCTCCTTCGCGACTTGTGCTCTGTCTTCGAAGCACCGGAGTTCAGCGAGTTCGAGATCGTTGAAGAGCAGAGCCGGGATCTGGATGAGGCGTTGGCAGGGGCGCGCGGCGTTGTCGTCATGGATGCGTGCCTGGAGGACTCGACTACACGGCGTCTAGAGGAATTCATCCACAACGGAGGCAAGCTGCTGGTTTTCACCACACCCGCACGAGTCGGACCAAATTACGAGCCCGCCGACTGGCCGGATTGGTACCCGGCAGTGCCGCGCGCGCCGCTGGCACCCTCGAACCTCAAAACAGTGCAGCGGACGCTTGCCGCCTCGGCAGGACACGCTCTATGGCCGGCGCCTTCGCCCCTTGAGCTCTGGGATTCGTTCCCGCTCCTACCTCGCGATGGCGCGACACCTATCGCGCGCGATTCAAAAGGGGAATGGGTTGGGTCGGCCGACACTAACGTGGCGTGTCTAGCCGGGCCACCCGCCGACTGGGGACAACTTCGAGCGCTGCTGCTCAACTTCGCCGGCTGGTGCGACGTTGAAACGCGGCGGGTGGTTGTGAGCCAGTTTGAGCAGTCCACGGTCGTACAAAACTACGACTCACGCAACCTCGATAGCGCCGGCCGGGTGATCGATCCGGCCGCATGGTCCGGGCACGTTCCATTGAATGGGACGCATCGCGGTCAGATTCGTGAATTGCACGGTGATTTTCCGTGGCTCGCGTACTCCGCCGGGCCTGGCGCGATCGAGGTCGAAGCGGTTGGTATGTCACCGCTTGACGTCAAGGTGTTCCGGAAGGAACCAGACACTGCCGAACTTCCGCATTTCGAGGGATTCCCCGCGGAAGTTGGATTCTCTCGCTTCTGGCGGGGAGACATCCACCTGGTCATTGGCGAGTTTCAAGTGCGAGACCACGTCCAAGTACGTGCGCGGTTTGTGCCGGTGCGCCACGCACCGCGCGACGTTGGTTGGTTCGTGTGCGAGGTGGAGGGCGAACGTGTCGCCGAGGGTGTGGGATGCGACGTGGCGTTTGAAGCCTGGCCCGGGCGGCGTTATTACCTGACCGCGCTGACCCGCAACCACCCAGCCTACGAGCAATGCCCGCTCTGCAGACGCAGTCGCTTTGAGTGACTTGGACCGGCGCGCCGGGTTGCCCCGTGGCACCGATTACTAGACGTCACACGGTAATCACCCAAGTCGCGCGGAGCAGCTTGACCACGGTAACGAGCACGATCGCGCATAGTGTCCGTACTGGAATCGGCCACAACGCAGGGCTGGTGATTACTGAACTGACCGTGCTGCGTCGAAGTCGACAAACATCCGATCGGCGGGCAGTCCGAAGTCAATTCGCAAACTGATCGAGAGATAGGATATTGAGGCGCTTGGCAAGCCTATAGTCGGCCGCACGTAGCGTCAGACAGAAGCCTCCACCAGACCGTCGGACAGTGACAGGAGCACATTGACCCTTTCGCGGACTTCGGCGCATGAGAGCAATCCATGAGCGAAGCAGCCTCGGGCCATGTGGCGGTTGTGATCGGATCGGACGCTCCAGAGCTGGAAATCGTCGCCGCCCACGAGCTGAGCGGTTATCTGGAGGGCTGTTTCGGAATTCGGACCGTCCCCTCCTGTGGGTTCAGTGATCAGGCGGATACGATCTTCCTGATCGGAAGCCCCTCGACCAACTCCCACGTTGCTCGTGCCTGTTCCAGACGCCCTTTCCCTCAACTGGGTGAGCAAGGATTTGTACTCCGAACGCTGTGGTATCAGAAGCGACCGGCGATACTGATCGGAGGGGGCAGCGCCCGGGCAACCATGTGGGGCGTAGGAGAACTCGCCGAGCGATGGGGCGTGCGCCACCTGCTGCACGGCGACGTATTTCCGCCGCGACGTGAGCTGTGGCTTCCACAGCTCAGCTATAGCGGAGAGCCGGTGTTTCCTATCAGACAATGGCGCGCAATGAACTCGCATGCCATCGGCCCAGAGACCTGGGGCTTGGCTGATTACCGATCTGTGCTTCGGCAGCTCGCGCGTCTGAAATTCAACCGCATTTTCATCCACATCTGGCCGAACCAGCCGTTCCTTCACTATTGCGTCGACGACATCGAACGGAATTCAGCCACCATTTTCTTCGGCTTTCGCTACCCAATTGACGAGGGAACGGTCGGAAAGCGTGTTTTCGGCGATTGCGAGAATTTCTCAAATCCGGATCTGCCTGTCACAGATTCGTATGAAGAGCTTGCCGCTGCCGGCCGGCGGCTGATCGAGGGCATCATCGATTTCGCAACCGGTCTGGGCATGGAGTGCGGCATGAACGCCAACTTGTTCGAGTATCCG
This sequence comes from Chloroflexota bacterium, assembly GCA_026707185.1. The sequence continues at coordinate 2,880 of JAPOXI010000006.1, read as the reverse complement.
GGTGAGTTCGCTCCCGCGCTCACGTCATCGGTTCCGTCCGGCCACCATCTAACCCGAACGGTCTTACCGAGTGATGCCACCGATGTGGACGACTCCCGCCTCAGGCGAATAGCTACAACCGTGCTAGAGACGATCGTAGACACATATCCCGGTATCACTTTCCTGACACTTGAGATGCCCGAGTTCCGGAGATGGGTAAAGCAATACCGCAGGGCCTGGACGGCGCTGGACCGTAAGTACGGGATCGAGGGCCAACGGCCCCTGGAGTCAGTGCTGGAGGCGGCGAGCGGGCGGTCCGAATACCCCGGTGGAGCGGAGCGAGCCGTGCAGGAAGTCAAGGGGGATATCGTCAACCTGTACTTCTTCGACAGGCTTCTCACTGAGGATGGAGGTCTCGCCCACGCCGCCAACTCCGGACTGAAGATCGTTTGGGATAGCGTCGCCGAGGAACTGTTCCCAATATTGCCATTAATCTCCGGCCCCGGCTGGGAGACGCTGAATTTCATCGACTATGCACCCTCGAGCATCGTCAAGCGCTTGCGTGTGATGAGCGATCTCGCGACCGAGCAGCTCCCGGCGACGCTTACCTACACGCTTCACGACGACAACGTGGGTTTCATGCCGCAGCTGACCCTCGACTCGCTGCACAAGATTTCCACTCAGATCAGGCATTTCGGCTGGGCTGGATACTCGACTCGCTATTGGCAGATCGGCGACCACGACCCTTCGATCGCGTACATGGCGAAGGTTGCCTGGGACCCGAGCACCGATCCGGAGAGGATTTGCCGCGATCTGGCAGAAACGATCTGCGGCCCCGAGAGTGTGGACGATTTCCTCAAAATGTGGCGCGACGTGCAAGAGGCGACTACCACCCTGGAACAGCATGCACTTGGGCTTGCGTTCCCAACCCCGCGGATGCTGATGAAGCACTGGATACCCGAGGCATTCCCAGAGCCCATTGAAAGGATCCGCTCCGCCTACACGCGTGCCCTGGCGGCGGCTGAGCGAGCGTTGAGCAAATCAGCGCCCAGGGGCAGCGAACACGCGCGGTACTGGATCGGGCGACTGGAGTTTGGGATCGCCTATTTGGACGCGTTGGAGAATGTGAGGAAAGCAGCGCGAATGGAAGCGGAGGGAAGGATTGCCGAGTCGATCCGGTGGGGGGAATCGGCGGGCGAGTGTCTAAGGAGGGCCGGTGAAGCCCACGCGAGTGTGGCCCGCGACCAGTCCGACCGCGGGGCAATAGCAGTCCTGAACCGGCACGGACTTCGTCCTTTGTTTGCGAAGATCGAGCACTTGCGCCGGTTGGTCTGACAGATCATCAATCCCGGCCGGATTCATGGCGCCCTGGGGAACCTCGCTCCGAAGACCTTCGCGCTGAAGACGGCAGCAGTTGTTCGATGAACCGCGAAACTGGCATTGGAGTTGGTACGAGGATGGGGGCAAGTCCAGGAAAGGGCCATCCGTCTGTGGTGAGATGTTGACTTTCCCTACCGATGTCGGGGCAATCTTCAGAGAAGATCTGAGTGTTTCTACAACTCTCAGCTTGGAGTGGATGGCAACGAAGAAACCTAGTCTGGAGCAGATAAGATGACGACGAACCAGACATCTGAATTGCTGAGTTCCATTTACGAAGATCTCCGAAGAGGAGTTAGCTAGTGGGAAGTCTGGAAGGAGATCAACGGTCAACTATCCCGAAGCCCCGCCGGCCACTTCGAATTCTTCGAACCTGTCCTGGTAGCACTCTTGGATTCGGTGCTCTTGGCGATTACCAGAGTTCTTGACGAGGATCGTCGGGCGAGGAGTATTCCGAATCTAACGGCGACCGAAACAGCACTGCGCCAAAGCAAGCTAGAGGGCGATGTAGATGATCTCTTGCTGAACTACAAAGCGACGTTAAAGAAGATTCTGCAACGTCGGAATCAGTACATCGCACGTAGGCAACGCAGTAACCAGCGCAGTTCGCATAGTCAGATCTCTGCGGCCGACATAGACACTCTCATTACCTCGATCGTGGACATTTTTGGAAAACTGGGAGGATTCTCACAGAGCGCAGACTATGACTTCGACCACGTACGCGAAGGTCGCAAGCGGGAGACCGCCAAGGTCATGAAGATTCTGCGAGAAGACTGGGAGAACCGCCGCCCGGGTAACCGTCGCCGGCTAACTGGTTAAGCGGTCCACCGAGCAAGGAAGTCGAATTCCAATAGATCACCTCGCTTCGAAGCTGGGCCCAAAGCACGGCGTCGACGAAACTGCCGTCACGGTCGGTCGTCGTCGAGACTCAGTCGCGATAGTCATGTCTCAACTGCCCTCTCGTCCGCTTGCGGGGAACTGGTGGCCGTGATGGGATGGACAAGCCTTCAACACCGGATGTCCGCAGAGCCTTGGATCCACCCGGAGTTCCTCGACCAACTCCTTGCGGCGTGACAACCCACCGGAAAGTTCCCAGCTCGGCACGCTCCGGCCAACTAAACCGGACTCGAACCTGCTTGTGAGCGTAACTGCCATAGCTGCGCCACTGCGACTCACTTGTACTACTTAGCACCAACCCCATTACTGGATTTCGGGGTCCGTCGACTTCAAGGCATCTGACTATCGGCAACCAGCATGGGCCAAAGTCCCGATTTCCTGCTGAGGAGACCCTATGTCTGCTTAGCGCGGATCTTCCGTACTACCGCGCGGGCGAAGTCAACTGAGGCACCAAAATCGTTAGGGGCCACTGTACGCGCGCTGCAACTTGAGGTTTGCCGACAACCCCGATTCACGACTTGATTGTGAGAGGGTCGAGGGGATATTTCCAAGCCTCTAAGGGACCAAGACGCGCCGGAGGTTGTAGCAAATACCCGCACGGGTGCCCGTGCGGGTATCTGGTCGACG
>JAPOXI010000016.1 GCA_026707185.1 Chloroflexota bacterium | reverse complement strand
TGGTTTGTGGGGGGCGGAGTAGCACTGGTGTGATGGGGCGGTGGGGTGCTGGTGGGTCCCCTCCTTCGACTAGCTCAGGACAGGATTCGACAGGCTTAGGGCAGGCTCTTTGGCGGGCTCAGGGCAGGTTTTCCTTCGGCAGGCTCAGGGCAGGTTTTCCTTCGGCAGGCTCAGGACAGGCTTCGGCGGGCTCAGGACGGGTTTTTCGGGGACGCAGGGATGGAGTTAGGGCGAGTGGTCGGTGGCTGGTGGAGCGCTCGGTGCGGGGCTGGTTGGGGGTGGCGGGTTGGACCGGGGACTGGATGAGGGGTGCTTGCAGTGATGGCAATGCAATGAGCACAGGCGAAGCTGGCCGAGATTGCGGTGGTATCGATGCCACGGTGGGCAGGGAGAGGTCTTGCGCGAATGCTCGAAGGCGAAGGCGCCCCCGGCTCGGACGTATCTCCGGTGTTCCAGGATGGCCCGGGCTACTCACTGCTTGGGCCACTTGGCTGGGACAGTCACTATCGCAGGTAGACCGACTCACGATTTCGCAGATGGAACGTGGAGCGGCATGCTGAAACGGGCTGATCTCGACAAGGGAGTGTCGCGGTAGAATGCGCAGCGGTAATCGAAAAGACCGGCAACGGGTATTCTGCGTGCATTCTGGACCTGTCCGGCTGCCTAGCCGCCGGAGATGCTTGCACGGAGACCGAGAGTTTGATTTGGAGAGCAGGTGCCTTTCGTATCGTGATGCTGAGTGAATACGCTGATCTAATACCAGTTCCGCCAGGCTCGGCAATGCTTATTGAAGTCGGGATATAGACGTCATGCAGGCATCCTGGGATTGGCCCGGGTCGCGTTGGTGGCGAGTCAGTCTTCACGCGCATTCGCCCGAGTCTCACGACTTCGGAAGTCAGTCGGATCGAGATAATCCAGACTGGATTCGGTGGCTGAAGTCGGCTCGCGACGCTGGAATAGAAGCTATCGCGATAACTGACCACAATACGGCGAAGGCTATTGCACACCTGCAAGACTCGGGATCCGAGATGGGGGACGCTCCCGTTCTTTTTCCGGGCGTTGAGTTGACCGCGAGTGACGGCACGCATCTCCTGCTGCTCATGGAGCCAAACTGCAATGAAGAGCATATTGAAGATCTGCTCTCGATCGCCCAGGTTTCGGTAGATCAGCGCGGCCAAGAGGAAGCCCGGTCAACAAGAAATGTCGAACAGATTCTGGGTTCATTCGGGGATGAGGTTCTGATCGTCGGCGCGCATGTAAACGGGCCAAGGGGATTGCTGAGACTCACAGGCCAAGAGCGGCTTGTCGTGCTTCGTCACTCGCGTTTAGCTGCGGCTGAGATCGATCCGAACGAGCCGCTCGAGGAGTTTTGGATTGATGGAAGTTGCCCCGATGTCGGTCGCCGAATCTCGCAGGTGTGGTCTTCGGACGGCCACGACTACGACCAGTTGGGTCAGCGCTTCACGTGGGTGAAGATGACGCGTCCGAGCTTAGAAGGACTTCGCTTGGCCTTGCTTGATGGTGCCGAGTCTCTTAGGCCGGCAAAGCAGGGCGATCCATACGATCCAAATGGGCACGCTGATCTGGCGATCGAGAGCATTACGGTCCGCGATGGGAAATTCATGGGACGGTTGGCTCCCATGAAAGTTGCTTTCAACCCTTGGTTAAACACCATCATCGGTGGGCGTGGCACGGGCAAGTCCACACTTGTTGATTTCTGTCGAAAGACGCTCCGGCGAGAGTCAGAACTCGACGGACGCGATAGCGACGACGAAGGCTCACTGCGGGATCTTTTCAATCGACGGATGCGCGTCTCGGGGGAACGTGGATCCGAAGGTCTTCTAACTCAGCAAACGCGCATCGAAATTGTGTATCGCCGAAGCGGAGATCGATTCGTCTTGTCGTGGGGCGAGCATGGCGACCCGCACTCGATCGCACTACTCGAAGACGGAAAGTCTATTCCACAAGAAGGCGACATTCGCCAGCGCTTCCCCGTGCGGATCTACAGCCAGAAGCAGCTCTTTGCATTGGCACAGGATCCGAACGCTCTGCTATCTGTTATCGACGACAGCCAGACAGTCCGCAAAGTGGATCTCGCTCGTGATATGGACCGGCTAGAGGCTCGCTACCTATCGCTCCGTGCCGAGGCCCGCTCGGCTTTCGGACAGGCCGACGATCTTCCGGACCGACGGGCGTCGCTAGAGGACGTTCAACGGAAGCTGGACATCCTCCAAGAAGGCGGCCACGCACAAGTCTTGAGTGCTTACCGCGTACAACGCCAGCAAGACGACACGTGGCAGGAGGTTCTGCGTGGAGCTTTGAAGGCGGTGCAATCAGTTGGTCGTGCTGCTGACGAGCTCTTGGTAGCCGATCTTGACCTCCCCCTTGAAATTGAAGAATCTCCACACGGACAGGCTCTTAAGCGTGCGCACAAGGACCTGGAGAAGTCTGTCAACAGCCTTCGTACAAGCGTTCTTGATGGGGTTGGAAAAACTCGCCGGGAGATCGACGACCTTCGAACTGGAAGCGACGCCAGCTCTTGGCTTGACGCAGTGAGTGCCAGTAGAGGCCACTTCAGTGAAGTGTCAACGCAACTCGCGGCACAAGGAATCTCCAGTCCGAGCGAATACGGTGATCTGTTGCAACAGGCAGCGAATCTGCGCCGGGAAATTGAGGTGTTGGGGAGTGAGCGGGAACGGGCGGAGCGACTGGAGCATGACGCCGAAAACATCCTTAGAGAGTTCCGTACGAAGCGCGAGGAATTGAGCAAGAGGCGTCAAGAATTCGCACAAGAGGCCTCCGGTGAGACAATCCAAGTCGAGGTTAATTCTCTAGAGCAATCCGACAGTATCGCGAGCCAATTGCGCGACATTCTGGGGACTGATCGATTTGAGAATGATCGCCAGGCAATCGCCCAGAGGATCAGACCTGGAGCCAATAGTCAATGGGACTGGGAGAGGCTGGATGAGGTTGTTGCGGCGATGCGCCGATTCCGCTCGGGGGACGAAGATTCCTGGCCAGCTCGTGATGCGCGGTTCAATTCGACCCTCAGGGGAGTTCCACCCGAGCGAATCGACCGCCTGGCGCTGTATCTCCCTGAAGACGCCGTCAGCGTGCGCTTTCATGACCATCGTGTAGGCGGGTGGGCATCGCTCGCGCAGGGATCGCCAGGACAGCAGACGGCAGCACTGCTCGCCTTCGTCTTGGGTTACGGTACGGAGCCGATCATTCTTGACCAGCCTGAAGACGACTTGGATAACACTCTGGTTTACGAACTGCTCGTCAAGCGCCTCCGGGAGACGAAACTCGGTCGGCAGGTGATCGTGGTCACCCACAATCCAAACATAGTTGTTCACGGGGATGCAGAGCTGGTGTTGTCGCTTGAGGCCGCTGCGGGCCAAAGCCACATTGCCTGTCAGGGAGGCTTGCAGGAGAGGAAAGTTCGCGACGAGATCTGTCGGATCATGGAAGGCGGACGCGAGGCATTTGAGAGCCGTTACCAGCGGATCATGCCGGCTACGGAGTCAGGACCTTGACAGATCTTCAGGAATTGGCCCGGCGAATCCGCCTTGGTGAGGACTCGACCATTGAGCTAAAGCGAGTTTTGCTGGCCGGGAGCCGCGTGACAGATCCAGACCGACGCGAATTTGCTGACGAATTGGCCGGCATGGCCAATGGTCCAGGCGGAACTTTCGTGCTGGGAGTTGAAGACAGAACGCACGAAGTGCTCGGTATTCCCATAGGTCGCCTGGATGCAGTTGAGGGATGGGCCCGTGAGATTTGCAACGACTCGGTTACGCCGCCCCTCGACGCGGTGATTCGGAAGGCTGAGTTGCCCAACGCGGTGGGTTCGCTTGTTCCGATTCTCGTGATCGACATTGCGCGAAGCCTCTTTGTCCACAAGAGTCCGGGTGGCTATTTCAGGCGCATAGGAAGCTCGAAGCGCGAGATGTCGCCCGAATTGCTGGCACGGCTACTCCAGGAGCGAAGCCAGAGCCGGGTGATTCGGTTCGATGAGTCGGTGGTTCCGGGCACTTCTCTGGATGACCTGGACCGAGAACTTGCGCGGCGGTTCATGCGACAAGGCTCCGAAGTGACAGAGGACATTCTGGGAAAGCTCCGTATCGTCGCTGCCGACGGCGAAGGCGTGGTTCGGATCACGGTTGCCGGCGTCTTGATGTGCACACGCGACCCGGAGCGGTGGTTACCACATGCTCAAATCCAAGCCGTGAGCTATGCCGGCGAGCGACGGGACGTGAATTATCAGAGCGACGCACGCGACGTCGGAGGACCGCTGGACGCCCAGGTCTTCGAGGCGATGCATTTTGCACGTCGAAATATGTTGGTGGGGGCAACTAAGGCAACGGCTCGGCTAGAGCGCCCGCAATTCAGTCAGCGGGCCGTATTCGAGGCGCTTGTGAATGCCGTGGCTCACCGTGACTATTCGATGGCTGGTGCCCGGATCCGCTTCCATATCTTTAGGGATCGCTTGGAACTCTACGTTCCAGGTGACCTCGCCAACACACTCACGCCAGACAGCATGCACTTGCGACAATACAGCCGGAATGAGCTGATCGTCTCACTCCTCGCGCGCTGTCCCGCGACTGCCGCAGGGGAAATCGGGCGCTCGCGTCTTATGGACAGACGCGGAGATGGGGTGCCCATCATTCTCGGCGAGAGTCTTGAGTTGTCAGGTCGTGAGCCGGAATTCAGCGTGATTGACGACAGCGAGCTCCGCTTGGTGATCTGGGCGTACGGCGAGGAGACGGCGCAGATCACGCGCCGACGGCAGCCGGAGCATGAGAATCCAGACTCCGCGCCTTGTGACGTTACCGATTCACTCAAACCTGGAACCTAGCGTCCTGGCGTTCCAGAAGGAAATCTCGCTGCCGGCAGCCAGATGGCGCTGTTTGCCAAGACGACCCAAAGGTTGAACAGCCTTGGCTGTCCACTGCGGACTGCATAGTTCAGGTGCCTTCGCGCGATTGTGATAAGAGGCGGTGGCTGAGATGGTGGGTGCGGTGGCTAGGAGGTGAAGGAGGCCTGTGAGGGTGGCGAGGTTGAGGATTCGGGATAGGGCGCCGTCGAGGTCGCGGCGGGTGGGGCAGTGGCAAATGGCAGGGGACCGGATCCGGCTGGGGACGCCGGGATGACGGAGGCTGGGGACGCCGGGGGGAGGGAGTTGGGAGTGGTGATGTTGCGGGTAAGGGGGTGAGCGAGCGCGGGTCCCAGGCTGCGCGCAGCCTGGGCCACAAGGGACGGCAGCGTGGGCGACAAGGCACGAGCGGGGTGCGCGGAAGAGGGCGGTTTGGGATCGGGACCCAGTCGGCAGGCTCAGGGCAGGTTCTAAGCACGATAGAGCGCACGATCGGAAGACGGGCGGGTCGGGACGCCGCCCTTACGAAAGACTCGGG
>JAPOXI010000053.1 GCA_026707185.1 Chloroflexota bacterium | reverse complement strand
TTCTTGAAGTTGACGTAGGTGGACTGGGCGGTTTCGGGCCGCAGGTAGGCGACGGAGGCGTCGTCCTCCACGGGGCCCACGAAGGTGCGGAACATGGTGTTGAACATGCGGGGATCGGTGAGCTGGCCGCCGTCATACGGGCATATGCCGTCGGGCACGTCGTCCAGACGAAATCGACGGCGGCAGATCGGGCACTCCACCAGCGGGTCGGCGAAGTGTTCGATGTGTCCCGAGACCTCCCAGATGCGCGGATGCATGAGGATGGAGGCGTTGAGACCGACGACCTCGGGGCGCACGTGCACGACGCGGCGCCACCAGGCGTCCTTGATGTTGCGGATCAGCTCGGCGCCGAGCGGTCCGTAGTCCCAGGTGCTCGCGAAGCCGCCGTAGATCTCGGAACTGGGAAAAACGAACCCCCGGCGCTTGGCCAGGGAGGTTAGGGTTTCAAGGTCGGGAGCAGGCATGGGTGTCCTCGTGTGTATTCAGGGTCATGGGGATGGCGCGCGGTGTGACGCCACGTGGTCGGTGTTACGCCCCGGGCGCTGGCCGGAGCGCTGAACCCGCGCCTGCCCGTTCCAGGATATGGGCGGATGAGATGTCGCGTTCGACGACGGCGGCCGCGTAGGCGCGCAAGGCGGTGCGCAACTCGGCGCGGGTGCGCGGGTTGGCACGGAGGCGGGAAGCGCCGGCGAGACCTTCATGGGCGATGAACCGCAAGGACTTCAATGTGTCGACGCTCAGCGCATGGCTGGCGTTGTCCTGCGAGCACGTCGAGCAGATCACGCCGCCGGTTCGTGGGGCGAAGGCGTGGGCTCCAGGTTCAATCGTACGGCTGCAGACGGTGCACTGCCACAGTTCCGGCGCGTAGCCGTGCACGCCCAACAAGGTGAGAGCCAGGGCGGAGAGCAGCGGTTCCGGGTCGGCGGACCGTTGGTTCAGGGCGCCAAGAAAGGCGACGAGGGCGGCATAGGCGTCTGGCGCGGCCTCGCCGTCCTCGCTGAGGCCGTCCAATAGCTCCACGGCCCAGCCGGCGGCCGCAAAGGCCGCCAGGTCTTCGCGGAATCGGGGGTAAGCCTCCAGGCACTGGGCCTGCGTGAGCACGTCGAGGTTGGCGCCGACGACGCCCACCAGCCGGACGCGGCTGAAGAGTTCGATGTGGGGCGCGAGCTGGCTGGTCGGGCGGCGCGAAGCGCGAGCCACGAGACGGCGGCGGCCGAACTCACGCGTGAAGAGCGTGACGATCCGGTCGGCGTCGCCCAGGTCGCGGCGACTGAGCACGACGCCTTCGGCCTTGTAGGTGCTGGAGCGCTGCAGAACGGCCATGGGCAAGCCTAGCGCGGGGCGGTGGCGCCGGATGGTCCACCGGCCGTTGGTCGGCGAATGACGTCGACGGTCTCTACTCGGGGTCCGCGCGTCCGCCTGACGCGCAGGATCCAGCCATCGTGTTCCACCGAGTCGCCGGGCTGGGGCACAGCGTCGAGCCGATGCATGACGAACCCGGCCACCGTGGTGAAGTCACCGGCCGGCAGCCGACAGCCGGTGGCTTCCAGCAGGCGGTCGGTGCGCAGCGTCCCGGAAACGACGAAGCGGTCTTGCCCGAACTGCTGAACGTCCTCCAGGGGGGCGTCGTGCTCGTCGCGGATTTCCCCAACGACTTCCTCGACGAGGTCTTCCAGCGTCACGATGCCAGCCGGCGAGCCGTGTTCATCAACGACCAGGGACATGTGGGCGCGCTCGCGTCGCATGGCCACCAGCAACTCGCCAACCAGGGCAGTGGCCGGCGTCACGTGCAGCGGGCGAACGGCCGCATCCGGCATCGGCTGATCCATGGCGGCCGGGTCGATGGCCAGCAGATCCTTGACGTGAACAAAGCCGGCGATGACGTCTGGAGTTTCGCGATAGACGGGGAAGCGCGAATGTCCGGTCGCCACGGCCTGGCGCTCGATCTCGCGTACGGACATGCCGGCGGGCAACGCATGGACGGCCGAACGCGGCGCCATCACCTCTTCCACGGGACGCGTGGCGAAGCGAAGCGCGCGGTCGGCCAGTTGCTGCTGTGGGGCGCTGATGGCGCCGAGCCGCCGAAGTTCGCCCAGCATCGAGCCGATCTGCGCGGGCGTGTAGGCGGGCGCCAACTCATCGCGAGGGACGACACCGAAGGCGCGGATGGTCAGATTGGCGAGTTCATTGAGTACCCAGAGGAGGCCACGCACGCCGTTTGCGTAGAACCGATAGGGCAGGGCGACCCACAGCAGCGTGCGCACGGGTTCGGCAATGGCGATGTTCTTGGGGGCCATCTCGCCCAGCACCATGTGCAGGACGACAACGATGGACAAGGCGATGACGCTGGCCAGCGCGTGCAACGGGGCGCCAGTCAGGCCGATTCGATCGGCGAGGGCCGCTTCCAGCACGTCGGCGATGGCCGGCTCGGCCACGAAGCCCAATCCCAGCGAGGCCATGGTGATGCCCAACTGCGCGCCGGTAAGCATGAATGAGAGCTCGCGCATGGAGGCTACGGCCAGGCGAGCGGAGCGCCCGCCGCGGGCGGCTCGTCGTTCGAGTTCGCCCCTGCGGCTGGCGGCGGCGGCCGTTATGGCGACCTCGGCGCCGACGAAGAAGCCGTTCACAACGAGCAGTAGCAGGGCGACCAGCAGCAGGACGGTGGTCATGCGACGCTCCGTCGTGTCTTGCCAGGGCGTTCCATGCGAATTCGGTCGATGCGCCGGCCATCCATTGCGGTGACGCGGAAGGTCCAGCCGCGAAATGAGACGGCGTCACCGGTCGCCGGGATGCGCTGCAGGAGTGTCACGACAAGCCCGGCCAGGGTTTCGAATCGACCCTCCGGCATCTCGAAACCCGTGGCCTCGCTGAGTTCGTCGCGTCGAATCCGAGCCGCCACGTCATAAGCGCCGCCGTCGAGCGGCGTGACCAGCATGGGTTCGGGCTTGTCGTACTCGTCTTCGATGCTGCCGAGTAGCTCCTCGACGATGTCTTCCAGCGTGACGATGCCGGCGGCCTGTCCGAACTCGTCATGGACGATGACCATGGCGTGCTGGGCCGCCTGCATTTCGAGGAGCAACGAGCGCAAGTCGCGGGCCGTGGGCACGACCAAGGCCTGCTGCGCCTTTGTCGACACCGGAGTCGCGGCGCGGGCAGGCGCGGGAAGCGCCAGGACGTCCTTGACGTGGGCAATGCCGACGAACTCGCGGCCATCGGCGTCGCGGATCGGAAATCGCGAATAGCCGGTATCCAGCGACTTGCGAGCCAGGTCGGCCAGATTGGCAGTAGACGAGATGGCGATGACCTGCGACCTGGGGACCATCACGTCGCCGGCGTTCGTGCGACCAAGGCCCAGCGCGCGGTCGAGGACCTCATACTCGACACCTTCGATAGTGTTTTCGTGTGCCGCCCAGCGCAGCGCTTCGTGCATCTCTTCCAGGGATTGGAATCCCTCGAGCTCTTCGCGCGGGACCAGCCCTACTGCACGCATTGAGGCATTGGCCATGGCGTTGAGCAAACGAATGACGGGCGAAAAGACCGTGTTGACGAACATGGCGGGCGGCACGAACAAGCGGGCCGTGGCCATCGGCCGGGCGATGGCCAGATTCTTGGGGCCCAGTTCGCCAAGGACCATCTGAATGACCGTGGCCAGGACGAGGGCCAGCGCGGCGGTGAGGGCGACGAGCGTGCCGTTCTCGATGCCCGGGATCCAGGCCAGGGCGGGCCGCAGCAAAGGGCCGATGGCGTTGTCCACGACAAAGCCCAGGACGAGCGAACTGACGGTGATGCCGAGCTGCGCGCCGGAGAGCTGGAACGACAGCGTCTCGAGCCCGCGCCGGACAGTGCGATCACGGCGCGCACCGCGGGCAGCGGCGGTCTCCACCTCGTAGCGGTCCACGGCGACCAGGGCGAACTGGGCGCCCGCAAACAGGCCGTTGATGGCGATCAGGCCAAGAAAGACCATGAGGCCGACGAAAATGTCGATGGCGCGGCTCCCGGTCTATCTCGCGGAGGTCAAAGCGCGGGGGCCAGCGTCCGACCCGTCAGGCGGCATTGCCGTCTTCGCCGAGCCGGGTGACTTCCAACCGGGTGATGCGGGTTTCCTTGACCGCATGCACGCGCAGGACGGCGCCGTTCACGTTGACGGACTCGCCGACGGCGGGGACTCGGCCAAATGCGCTGAAGGCCAGGCCGCCCACGGTGTCTACGCCGTCGGCGCTGAGCGCCAGGCCAAGTTCGTCATTGAGGTCCGCAATCGGCAGCCCGGCGTCCACCACCAGGCGACCCGGGCCCAGCGCGACGATTGGCACGTCAGGGACGTCGTACTCGTCCTCGATTTCGCCGACGATTTCTTCCAGCAGGTCCTCAATCGTGACCAGCCCGGCCGTGTCGCCGTATTCGTTCACGACGATAGCCATGTGGAGGTTGTCGGCCTGCATCTCGCGCAGCAGCCGGTCCACGTACTTCGAGTCTGGGACGAACAGTGGCTCGCGCACCAGCGAGCGCAGGTCCGACGTCTGATTGGGTTCCAGCAGCTCGGCCAAACCGTCACGGACGTGGATGATCCCGATCACGTTGTCGAGGTCGCCTTCGAACACGGGTAAACGGGAGAGCCCGTCGGCGTGGGCCGTGCGGAGTGCGGCTCGCAGCGGAGTGTCAGCGCTGACGGCCACGATGTCGGGGCGAGGCGTCATGACCTGGCGCACGACCCTGTCGCCGAGCTCGATGACGTTGGTGATCATCTCGATATCGGTGGCGTCAATCGCCCCTTCACGCGCGCCTTCCACCGCCTCGATGACGGCGGCGTCCTGCGGGTCGGGGCCGCGCCAGGCTTCTTGCTCCCTCGGCGAGAGCAAACGCTCGAACGGCAGGCTGGCTGGCAGGAAGAAGACGTACTGGGCGTAAATCAGCCACCAGAAACGCCGGGCAATTCGCAGCGGATACCGCTGGGCCAGAATGCGTGGGGTCACGCGGGCGCCGCCGGCGTGCAGGACGGTGAGCACGGCCAGCGCCAACACGACGCCGGCGGGTCGCGTGCCGAGGAGGCTGCCGAGTTGCTCGCCGACCGTGGTCGCCGCAAGCGCTGCCGAGGCGAAGATCAACACGGCGGCGCCAATACGCGCGCTGGCCCAAAACCGAAATCGGTTATCGAGCAGAACGCGGAGGCGGCGGGCGGCGCGGGGCTCGGTGCTGTCCAGGGAGTCAAGCGCGGTCTGTGAGAGCTCCAGCGCAGCGTTTTCGGCCAGCACCAGTAATGTGCTGACCACGGTCAGCACAAGAATCAGGGTAAGTCCTACCCAACTAACCGGATCCAAAAAGGATCCACTCCCCTGCCGCGCGGCACAGACGGGTGCTCACGCCCAGATGTCGATTCCCGCTGGCACGCGGGGCCACATCACGGTCACTTGAACATCGCGGTGATGGACTCATCATTGTGGACTCGGCGGACCGCT
>JAPOXI010000048.1 GCA_026707185.1 Chloroflexota bacterium | reverse complement strand
CCCCGCATGTCCGCTTCCACCAGGTTCGCGGTCATGATCTCCGCGTGCTCCGGCGACATCCCGTGCCGCTCCAACAGATCGCGCGTGAACGCCGTCAGCACGTCCACCGGCACGCGGCGCTTGTTGGCGTCGTACATGCGACTCGTCCTTTCGCACCAATCGCCGACCACGTCTGGACGCTGCCATGCTAAGCGACCGGACGGGCGGTGGCCTTGCTACCATCGCGCCAATCCGACGCTGGCTGAGACCCTGACTGCCCATGACCGCCGAACGCGACCTTGAGCCGATCGTCCGCGGCCTCTACGACCACCCCGAACACCGCCACGCCGTGGATGTGACCTCCGAGGACGACGTTGGCGCGTTGCGCTCTGACCTGGAAGCCACGCTCGCCCGCCTCTACGGCGATGACGCCATGTGGGGCCGCGGCGTGCGCGTGCTCGTCGAGCGCGACGACGCGGGCACGCCCCGCCGCGTCTGGCTGTGGCGCGGCCTCGTCGGCGGCCAGCGCACCCACCGCGATGGCTTCAGCGGCCCCCAACGCACCTTCCGCGCCTGAGTCGGCCCAAAAGCATCAAAGGACCAGTCCTGTCGTCCTGGCAGGAATCCGTCTGGCCTACTCGGTCGCTGGCAGCGCGCTGATAGCGCCCGCGTCGCCCGGAATCGAGTCGGCGCCGTCTAGTAGTCCGCGGATTCCGGAATAGCCGGGACCGTCGTCAGGCTCACGGAGTCCGAATAGCGGACGACGTGCGTTCCGCCTCCCACCCAGGCCCAATTCTTGCCGTAGGCGTTGAACGTGCTGCGCGGCGCAGCCAGGGTGAGCCGGTAGGCCCCTGGATCCAGCCTGCGCTCGCGGCCCGTGTGGTCGGCCAGGTGAATGACCGGGTCAACGGCGGAATCGGTCGCACTGAACGTGAGCGACATGTCCAGCGGCTGGCGCTGTCGGTTGTAGATCACACTCGTCACAAACCCCGTGCCTGGCAGGTCGATGCGTACCGGGCCAAAGTACGCGTTGGCCGCCCGTTCACCGCTGATGTCTGGCCACTTGCGGCGATCGGGATGCTGCCGTGTGACGTGTGACATGTACCGCACCGCCGTGCGCGCCCCCTTGCCGGCCGGGCTGGACAGCGGGTAGTCCACCAGCTTGTGGAACGCGACCTCGTCGGCGCCGGCCACGAAGGCGTTGGCCACGGCTTGAATCGTGAAGTGCGCCACGTCCTCCTCGTCAAAGTAGGCGCCCAGCCCCGGATCGTCCTGCAGCCCCAGCTCCATCAGGATGATCTTGCGTTGACCGGCCAGCGGGTCCGGTTCGCCCACCGTCGCCGACAGGCTGTCCAGCGCCGCACGATACCGGCCGACAATCTCAGCGACGCGTTCCGGCTCCTTGTGCAGGGTCAGCGAGACGTCGTGAAAGAAAAAGCTGTTGGCCGCCAGGGCTCGGCGATTCCGCTGGCCGGCCAGGAAGCGGGTCCATCCGTCCCAGAACTCCATGCGCCGGTCGGAGTTGTCGCACGTCGTGTCCACCAGGCTCAGCGAAGGAAATATCAGGCGCGCGGTCGGGTCGGCGGCGATCATCGCGTCGAAGGCCACCTGCACCAGGCGATAGAGCCGCTGCCGTCGCCCCGCCTCGTCAAGCTCGCCGGATCCGGCCGGGCCGGATGCCCCCGTGCGCGTGACCCAGCGGGAGTGCGGCACGCCGCCCCAGGCGTAGCCCGGCATTCGCGGCAGGCAGATGTCCGGCTCGTTCCACGGGATCCAGCGGCTGATGGGGTTCAGCCCCGAAGCCGTGTGACCTCCGGGCCGGGGCTTGCGACTCTCCACCAGGCCGCGCACAAACTGCCCAAAGTGGTTGCCTGGGTGACTGGCAGGCAGGTGCAGCCCCGTCGGCGGATTGTATTTGGCCGGGGCGTAGAGCCCCCCGCCCGCGTAGGCCGGCGTGAACTGCAGCAACCCCACAATCTCCTTGGAGACTCGAAAATTCCGGTCCGTGGCAATCGTCGGGAGCGCCGGCAGGCTCAAGCCTCGCAGGGTGTTCCACAGAAACTGCTCCCGGCTCCACGACAGGCCAAGACCGTTCATCTGGACGACGCCGGCGGCTGCCCCGGGCTCGCTTCCCAGCGTGCAGCCAAACCCGCGGTCAAATCCCTTCGTCAGGCCGGCAAGATCCCCCGTGGCGCTACCCAGGGCGCCAACTGGAGTGCCACCCACGGCAACGCCCGCCGTCTGGGCGGCCACGGCAAGTCGCTCCGGCGCCGTGGCTGAGGCCGGCAGACGACTGGGCGAGCCTGCAAAGTACGCCCGGTAGCGCTGGCCCAGGACGCCCAGCCGGACCTGTCCCCCAACGTGCTCCAGCCCGACATTCGCGAACAGGTTTCGCACCTGGCCAAAGGCGCGCCGCGGCGCGCTCCGCGCCGCGCCCGTCTGCAGCTGGGGGCGGCTGGTGATGAATGCCTGGATAGGCGAATCGACCTGCGGTCCGCTGCCGTATCGGGGCCAGCCGTCGAACTCCAGCTTGGTCACATTGGAAAAGTTGCTGGACACCGGCGGCCCCGTGACAATCAACTCCACCATCGGTGCCAGCCTCGGCTCACCGCCGTTCGTCGACTGCACGAACAACGCGCACGCAAACAGCTGATACCACCGACCCGAGTCCTCCCAGACCCGGCTGATCGGCGGCCCGTACCAAGAGTGCCCCCCGGCCGCGTCATAAAACGACCAGAATCCTGGCCCACCCGGAAAATCCCGGACATGGAACCCCGATACCCCGTCGCTACCCGCAAAGAATGCCCCGTCTTCCGTCTCGATCGCATTCGGCGGCAACGTCTGCTGCGCGCCCATTACGGGCCGCCGCGCCAGCGAGTGCGCCAGCCCGCCGGCGGTCAACGCGGCGGCTCCCAGGAAACGGCGGCGGTTCAGGCGCAGGGTGCGGTCGTGCATGGAGCGCGGTTCATTCGAGGGCCGCAGATGGTATCCGCGTCACCGTGGCGTTGCCAGCCGGGCGAACGGGCGACCGCCCGGTTCGTCAGCCCCGGCGCGCCGTCATCAGATAGAGCCGGCGCTTCGAGTCCACCACTGCATCAGTCCGCCGTACCGTGAAATATCGGTCGAACGCCCCCTCGAAGTCACCCTGCGTGTACCACGGAAACGTGTGATTCCGCATTGCGAGCAGGCGCAACACCATGGGGTCGTCCGGCGGAACGAACTCAATCAGCAGGCTTCGCCCCAGCGAGGCGAAAAACTCGGCCAGCCGCTCGAACCGCGTGTTGTTGCCGATGGCCAGGTGATGGATGAGCGCCAGTCCCATCACCAGCCCGGCGGGCCCTCGCTCCGTGAGTGAGCGAACCTCCCGGTTGTCCCAGCCCAGCGCCGGGCTTGGGCTGGTCAGATCGGCCACGATCGGATACAGACTCCGCTCACCTCGCTCCGCCATCCGTCGGTAGTTGAGATCGATCGCGCCCGCGTCACTGTCGATTGACACCACCGGAACGTCTCTGGCCGCCGCAATCCGGCTGAAAATCCCAACGTTGCCGCCCAGATCCCACACCGACTCGGCCTCCGTCGTTGCCAGGTATTCGGCAACCAGCCGTTCCTTATCCGCTTGCCCGGCGTCGCTATAGCTCGACTGGTCCCCGTAGCTGGCCCAGGGCGTCTCGTCCGGATTCCAGGACAGTCGGCGCACCGTCGACTCCAGGCTTTCCAGCAGCGCCTCAAGCCGCCGCTGGCTCATCCGTCCCTTCAAGCTGTCCCTGTTCCGAGCAGAGTCGGCGTGCCGCGCCTGGGCCCGGCTGTGCAGGTGCAGGTGCATCAACAGCCCGGGCCGCAGCCGGGTTCGCCACGGCAGCAGTCGCACCGCCAGATCAAGCGGCAGCCCGTCCAGGTGCCCTTGCAGCAGCGTGCCCAGCCGGACATCCCGGTACGCCATCAGCGCCAGCGGCGCCAGGAATTGCTGGCAGAACTGTCGATACCCCACCCACGGAAGGCCCGGCTCGTACGGCTCGAACGACAATGTGTCGATCAAGGTGGGCCGGCCGTCATGCAACTGGATGTTGTATGCGCTCGCGTCCTTCAGCGACAGGCCATACGACAACGCCTGGCGCTGTAGCTGGAGCGTCGTAAGGGCAGCGGCCTTCAACTGCGAGAACGACCACTCGAACGGATACGAAACGAAGCCGAGCTGCTCGGGCCTAATGACCGCGAACGCGTCAGGCTCTGGCGCAAGCCCCGGATCCGCATCCTCATGAGGAATCAGCAGACCCTGCCCGGCGAGCTGCGCGTACAGCCCCGACGTCATCAGCGCGTTGAAGGTCGATTCGTAGGCACGGTTCACCTGCCGATAAAACGTGCCGTCCCGCTGAAACACGAAACCCGCCGGATCCCGAAACGAACCCGGCAGGCGCCCCTCAGTCCCGCTGCTCATTCAGCCCTACCCGTCGGCCTCCTCGCCCACTGGCCGATCCTCGGACTTCCTTCGCCGAACGACCCCCAACACCCGCCAGAACATGTGCCGCAACCACAACCGCGCCGTCAGCAGCCCACCCAGCACCGCCGCAATAATGATCTGAATCGCAAAACTCCCACTCCCCGGATCGATATACCGCCGCCCGACAAGCTGGGAGCAGATAAAAACCGCGCTGAAAAGACCAGAGACGAAGACCATAGGGCCGATGGCTCCACGAGGTGCCTTCGGAAAGCCATGTGGCCCAACCTCGGCGTTGCGTCGCAACAGAATCCGTCCGTTCCCGATCGTGCCAGGTGCCTACAGTACACTTCACGCCCGGCCGCTGCAGATACGCACATCGGCTACCGCATCGCTGAGGCGCCTTCGTGTCTCTCGCAGTGTTTCGTCGGCCAGGCGGAACAGCGCGGATCGGTGGTCAAGGCTACCGGCGGACGACCAAACGCCGCGCGACATCCCAACGCAGCTGCGACTACCGCAGGCGATCGCCACCGACGATGAGACGGAGACCGTATTGCCAGGGAAGCTCATAGCGCGTGCGTAGGTCCGTCCGGGTGGCATTGGCGCTCATAGCGCTCGGGCTGTGGGCAAGTCTGTTCCCCCAGGTCACCTATCCAGCGTCGGCAAGCGGGGATCCCGATGGGGACGTGCTCACCGCCTGGCCGGGCTGGTCGGTGCAGCAGGAGCTGGGATCCGTGACCGGCACGGTCGGGACCTTTCGCATCTGGGTATCGGCCGATCCCACCGCCCTCGGAGACGTCACGCTCAATGCCTCGCTGATTGATGCGGCAACGCGGGCGGTGCTGCGGCAGACGCAATTAACCGTGTCTCGGCGCTACATCCCGGCCGCGCACACGGTCACGTTTCCGGGGTACGCGGTCCCGCCCGGCCAGCGGCTCATGCTGCAATTCGGGGTGCCCGAGGCGCAGGAGCGACACGTCATCTATCGCCTGGCCAACCCTGATCCGGGGCAGCCCAACGTCATGTTGAACGGCGTCCCGAATGCCAGATTAAACGGAGCCCCTGATTCGAGAACTGGACCGCTGGCCCTCGCGCAAATACGGACGGGCAGCGGACTGCGGGCCGCGATTGACGGTCATGGGGCCAGCCGGCTGCATCTGGCGTTGGCGGTCGGATTTGGAGCATTGGCTGTGCTTGCCTTTCCGCCGGTCGCACGGAACGTCGGACGCGTGGCTCGCGCCGCGAGGCATCACGTTCGGCAGGGAC
>JAPOXI010000001.1 GCA_026707185.1 Chloroflexota bacterium | reverse complement strand
CGTTAGCAATGATCGGTTCTTCAGCTAAGTAGTAGCGAATCATGTCGGGAACGTACGCGTAGACGCTCTTGTCGTCGGCGACCCCGGTGCCCGGAGCATTTGCCAGGGTGACGTTGCCCTGCTGGTAGGCGTGCATGATTCCCGGGACACCCAGCAGGGAGTCCTCGCGGAACACGACGGGGTCGAGAAAGTCGTCGTCGATTCGCCGGTACACCACGTCAACCCGCCGCAAGCCGGCGGTGGTGCGCATGTAGACGACGCCGTCGTCGACCAGGAGGTCGCGTCCCTCGACAAGCTCCGCGCCGATCTCCCTGGCGAGGAACATGTGCTCGTAGAAGGCCGAGTTGTAGACGCCGGGGGTCAGCAAGGCGATCGCCGGGTCGGAGACTCCCTCGGGCGCCAGTTCCTGGAGGGTCGTGAGAAGGACGCGGCCGTAGTGCTCGATGTCCTGAACGCGGGAGGAACGATAGAGACGGCGGAAGCTGGCCTTGACGGCCTTGCGGTTAGCGAGCATGTAGGCGACGCCGGAGGGCACGCGCAGGTTGTCCTCGAGGACCTTGAATCCCTCGTTGGTGCGGACGAGGTCGGTTCCGCATATCGCGACCCAGACGCCGTGCGGCGCCTGGAAACCGCGCATTTCGATCCGGTACTGGGGGCAGCCGCGCACCACATCGACTGGAATGACGCCGTCCTCGACGATCCGGGCCGGACCGTAGACGTCGGCCAGGAAGAGGTTGAGGGCCTTGAGACGCTGGGTGAGGCCGGTTTCGAGCTCCGACCATTCGCTGCCGGACAGCACCCGCGGCAGGCAGTCGACGGGGATGATGCGCTCGTCGCCTTCTTCGTCGCCGTAGACCTTGAAGGAGATGCCTTCGCTGGAGAACGAACCAGTGACCTGCTCCTGGATGTCGCCAAGGTCAGCCGCGGACGTCCCGGTTAAGGCCGTGTGGACTCCCTGGTAGTGCGATCGGGCGTTGCCGTCCGCATGGAACATCTCGTCATAGATGCGCCCGTCCAGTTCATAGTCGTTGAAGTCCATGCGCTGGCTATCCGATAGATTTCACGCGTTTTTTGGTGAAATTAGCGTGTCGCGATACCTGCCCGGCCAATGGCCGACGGCCATTCGTGAACTCCTGGCGACGCCGTGAGCGGCAGTCTATCGGATGGCCGATGGGGGCGGGGTTGGCGTGAGCCGGGTTCAGGTCGGACTGGACGGTCGCATGCCGTCGCGATCCGGCGGCCCGACTCGCGCCGTCGTGCATGACCGCGAGACAGGTCCCGAGGCGGCGGGCTGTCTCCGACCATAAGAGGCGTGCCCCCTCCCGGCGACGTCGGCGACACGCCCTACCTTGCAGATTCGGGCTCGTGGTCACCGCCCCGGCACCTGTTCGGGCTCTGCGCCAGCGTCAGGGTCGGAACGATCCTGCTTCCTCGCGGTCTCTGACGACCCAAGGGAGACCGGTCTGTCACGGCCCGTGCACCTAGACCCTGGGAATTCCAAGGCCTCGGGAACATACAAGGGGAGGGGAGTGAGAAGGAGCGGGCTCCGAGTGTCAGGACGGCGGGCAATAGAGGCGCGACGAGAGAGGATATGCGATGACATTCGTTCCGGACCGAGAGCCGACCTCGACCAGATCGGGCCTCCGGGTCGAGCTGGATCAGACGCTGAAGCGCTGCGGCACGAAGGTTGATGTGGCGAATCTGAAGATGTGAATTGCTGGGTTGTTGCTGATCGCAATGCTGAATGTGGTGGGGACTGTGGGAGCTATTGTTGTGGCTTCTCTGGCTGGCTAGGTCGCAGCATCGGTCGCTCCGACTAAGGTAGCTAACCTACTCTTTTGCCATCCTGCTCAGATTGTCGCACCGGACTGTCGGCATTGTTCACAGTGCTAGAGGAAGCGAAGCTCAGTCCCCGTGGGATAGGTTCTTACCCGTTTGCGTGTACCCGGCTTGATCTCAAGCTTGCCGTCAATCTCCATCGGCCGCAAGGTATTACGCTTGAGTTGGCCTGAGTGAAAGACAGTCGCATCGGATTTCACGAAGTCTTCTACGTCCTCTATCTTCTGCCAGCCTTTGGATGCGAATTCGGCACGAAGATCTTGCTCAAGCGGACTAAAGTCGATAATGTCCGTGCCAAGAGTAAGCTGGTCAAGAAGTCCCCCTCTAAACCTGAACTCTCCGAAAGGATCAACCTTCCAGATCGCCTCCTTCATTCTGTCGCAACCATCCAAGTGTTGAGTGCCAAAGAAAATCGTATATACGTGCCTATTGCCTTCATACAGTTCGAAGTGCACGACGTATTTGGCGCCATTTTTCTTGAGCTGAGACTTGTACAGATTGTAGTAGAAATTCCTAGTCCCTTCGCTGCCGGCGATGTCCAATCCTCGACGCCAATCTGGGCATCCAAACAGATTGTCGAGATGTCCTCCGAATTCATCTTGACTCTTGAATCTATTGATCCACTCATACATGAAAGATATGTAGACTTCCGACCTAGGATTCTCCAAGATTCTTGCAATTGTCGTCATTGGCGTTCCAGATACACCGAATGGATCGATCATGACAAATGCCGGAGCCAGTCTAGTTCGCTGCTCCTCGATGTAGTCGAGAACTTCCGTTAGAGTTTCATCGAACGTCGAGGTGATTACTTCGTAATTGCAACTGGGAGGAATCTGGCCTTTAAGGTTGACGAGGATTCCTTCAAGGTGTTTACTTCGGGACTTTTCATTCTCTATGAACAAGTAATTTACTTCACTCCTGATACGACTCCGCGCTGAGTGATTGATCAACGTGCGCAGCGCGATGACAGGCGATCCCGGCTCTCCGCCTGAGTATTCGCCTGGTCCGGCAAAGGCATCGATGAAGAGCACTCGACCGTTCCAGCTGGTCATGATCGGCAGCCATGCCTGCATATAGCGTTCGAGAACCAAGTGTTTCCCTCTGGTATGCGGCTCCAAATCCCACGTTGTGGTTTTAGGGGGCATGGACGGATTCCTTCTCATGCTCTGGATACTCGCGCCAGTGGCGTCCGTCAAGGATCGCTTCGTCCCCCGATCGCTTGCCTCGCCTTCCCCCGAGCTGTTTGAGGAAGAAAGCTACACCGGTCTCAAATGATTGATCGCGTAAGTCCCTTGCCCAGTCCAGGTCCATGGGCCTTGCGGCTCGCCCGCTTTCGCCTCCGGCGATAACCCATTGAACGTCCCCGCGACTTAGCCATTGCCGAAGGTCGACGGGACCGAGCAGCGGCTCGGCGGAGACGAAGCGCACCTTCGCCGGCAAACGTGCTAGCACGCTGACCCTCGGTGCGTACTTCTGGTTCTCCACCGACGTGCCGATCCATACCCCTGCGGGCCATGTTCCGCCATAGCGGGACTGGTAGCGGTCCCACCACCCAACGGCGCGACCCGGCCGCTTCGTCAAGACCTGGAATATGTGCCCGCGCCGTGCTGCCGCCGCGCACATGACATCGAACATCTCGGTGACAAATTCATATGGCACGAGCGGATGGAACACATCTGACATGCTGTTGACGAACACCCGGCGTGGCGTTGTCCAGCGGAGCGGGGCGTCCAGCCGCTCAGGCAGCAGTTGCACTTCCTGTGGGTCCAACTCATACCCGCGCACGCCCATGGCCGCCAGGCGCGGGTACATGGCGAACATGTAGCAGTGATCGCAGCCGGGCGACACGCGCGTGCAGCCCGTAACCGGGTTCCACGTCTCGTCCGTCCATTCAATCGTAGACGGCATGGATTTGCACCTTGCACGAACGGAAACCGAACGCATCAATTGTAAAGACTTCTGTCAAGCCGCCAAGGCCTGATTCACTGGAGGCACTCGGACTCTTCAGCACTTGCTGGCGGTAGGCGAGGGGGACGGCGTTTTCGGGCGAAGTCAGGGAAGACTGAGAAGTCGAAGGTTGCTTCAGCCACGCGGCGGAGCAGGACGGCCGGGTTGACGCCGATGCCCTGCGGCCAGCGCGGATGCGTGCCGTGGGGCAGATAGGCGAGTTCGACGTTGCACGGTGTGTTCGGCGGTGCGGGACCTGCTGGCAAAGGCAGGGGTGGACGTGACAGCTTCCTGGGGGACAGGTTGGGATGCGCCGATGTCAGTAGACAGGGGCTCATGGTTCCACGCCACGCTCCGCCTCGTGCGCACCGGTCTGCCACGAACAGGGGCACAACGGCATCAAGGGTGCGAGGGCCTCGGATCACCAAGTACTCTGGCCGCCCTTAGTTTCACATGGTCGCCACGTGAGCCGAACTGTCCTTCTCGTGCGAGCCCACTGAACGCGACACTGATCTCATGAGCCTTTACCGAATCGATGACAGGGAGCTGAAGGCCGTCCCGACAACGACGTTCCAGGCACAGGGCCTGCAGGAGCGCCGGGACCTACAGCAGCTCATCATCAATCAGCCACGCGCGCTTGGCAGTGACATGTTTATCGTGGACGAGGAGTTCGGGAACTGGTCGGACAGTTCACGCCGGATTGATCTGCTTGCGATCGATGCCGATGGAACTCTCACCGTAGTCGAGCTCAAGCGCACCGAGGATCCGGGACACATGGACCTCCAGGCGCTGAGATACGCGGCGATGGTCGCAAACATCACCTTCGAGCAACTGACCGAGGCACATCAGACTTTCATAGAAGATCAGGGACTGGACGGTGACGCGGCTAGCAGGTTGGACGAATTCCTGAACGAAAAGGAAATTCAGCGCGACGATCTTCAGACGGCGAAGCCGCGAATCGTCCTCGTTGCCCCTGAGTTTCCTCCGGAACTGGCAACCAGCGTCCTGTGGCTGAATGACTCTGGCTTGGACATCCGCTGCGTTCGACTAATCCTCTATCACTCAGACCACAAGCTATTTGTTGACGCCAGCCAGCTGATACCACTTGCCGAGGCCGACGACTACCTCGTGCAAGTCCGAAGAAAGGCGGAAGAGGTCGAGTCGGTCACTCGACAGCGCCGACCGCCTACTTCAAACGTCCTGTTCAATCACGGGCGGATTAAGGGTGGAGAAGAGATAAAGCTCTACTCTCCCTATTTTTCGGACTCCGATGACTTCGACATCGATGACTCAAAGTGGCGCGCCCACTTTGGATCAGAGCCGAGCGCACGTCGCAACGTGAACTGGAATGGAAGGGCGTACTCGCTGACCAATCTCAGCGTGCTCCTCCGCGACAAGCACTCAGTCCCGTTTCCTGATGTCGGATTCAGCGCGTACTGGTACTGGTGTCTCGTCGACGAACCTGACAAGCCGCTCGCTGAGCTCGCAAATTCACTACACGCTGGTTTGTCCGACAACAAACCGAGATAGCGAATGGAGTCTCGAGGGGTGGTTCGACACGCCCCTGCGAAAGACTGAGGGACGGCTCACTACGAGCGGATTGACCTCGCTTTGGCAGGGTGAGGGTGGGTTTGCAGCGAGGTAAGGGAGGCCGCACGGGCGGGTCCCAGGCTGCGCGCAGCCTGGGCCACAGGGCGGGTCGCCACAAACTGGACAGGGTCCTAGATGCGAGGTGCGCGGAAGACTGGATCCCGGCTGAAGACGCCGGGATGACGGGGGAAGTGGTTGTGTGGGGTGGCGGGTGGGAGTGGTTCGACACGGGTGGATCAGGGGTTGTTGGTGCGCGGAAGACGGGCGGGTCGGGGACCCGCCCCTACGAATGTGGAGGTTGGGGATCGTCCCAGGG
>JAPOXI010000109.1 GCA_026707185.1 Chloroflexota bacterium | reverse complement strand
GCGCCAGCGATCGCGCCGCCCGTCGGCAAAGGCCTCGCTGAAGACGGCACGGGTGCGATCGACGGGCAGAAAGTGGTCCTGGTCGGGCGCCTTCTCATAGGCGTAGCCGGGCGAAATCATCATGCTGTCGACTTCCAGTTCGTCGTTCAGGAAGTCCAGCACGTCGCGCACGTCCTGCGCGGAATCGTGGGTGAAGAACGTCGTGTTGGTGGTGACCCGGAACCCGGCCTTCTGCGCCGCCTTGATGGCGGTGACGGCCACCTCAAACACGCCCTCGCGAGCCACGGACTGGTCGTGTCGTTCTTTAAGACCGTCCAGGTGAATGGCAAACGCGAAGTAGGGCGAGGGCGTGAACAGGTGCAGCTTCTGCTCCAGCATGATGGCGTTGGTGCACAGGTACACGAACTTGCGCCGGCGCACCAGTTCCTCGGCGATGCGGTCGATTTCTGGATGGATCAGCGGTTCGCCGCCGGCGATGGAAACCATCGGCGCGCCGCTCTCCTCGATCGCGGCCACCGCCTGCTCCACCGGCATGCGCCGTCGCAGCGTCTCGGTTGGATGCTGGATCTTGCCGCAGCCCTCGCAGGCCAGGTTGCAGGCGTAGAGCGGCTCCAATTCCACGATGAGCGGGAACTTGTCCCGACCTTGCAGCCGCTGACGGAACAGGTACCACCCCACCGCCAGGCTCTGACGCAGTGGAACGCCCATGAAAAACCGTTCACTTCCGAGAGGCGGCCGCCAAACCTACGACGGGAGCACGCGGGCGTCCAGAGTCCTAGAGGCCGAGAACCATTCGTAGGCCGTCATCAATGCGGGACATCAACCGAGGCGGCACTTGGCCAGCCGGTTCCGAGAGATAGTCGCGGTCTACGGTCACCAGTTGCGTCACGTTGACCACGGAAGGTCGGGGGAGTCCGGAGTCCGACGCCGAGAGCAGGACATTCCCGGGAGCAGCGGCAAGGCGCAGATTTGTTGTCAGCGCCAGCCCCAGAACCGTTCGAAGCCGGCTACGGTTGAATGCCTCCGCCTGCACGATGAGCACGGGTCGTCGAAACCCAGGCTCAGATCCTCGCGGCTCGTTCAGTTCGGCCCACCAGATGTCGCCCCGCTCGACTACCACTCGTCAGCCGCGAGACTACGCCCTTGTATGCGGCGCAGTTCGGGCGCCAGCTGACTCGGCTGCTCACGATAGACCTCGTCCAGCAGCGCCGTGATGTGTTCGTCGCGGCGCCGCGCGAGGTAATCGGAAACGGCGGTGGCGTAGAGCTTGCTGCGAGTTACGCCCAGCTCATTCGCCAACTCGTCCGCGGCCTGGAACAGATCGTCGGGAATCGAAATTGCAGTTTTCATACCAGGATTATACCTCGGTATTCCACGCACGTCTCGATTAGGCCATCTCCTTGATCGGCTCGAAGCTGATCTTGAGTCGGAGCCCGGCGGCCTGGGCGAACTTCTCGAGCGTGCGGGTGGACGGGTGCGCGCGACCGCTTTCGAGGCGGGCCACGACCGACTGGGTGGTCTGCATGCGTTCGGCCATTTGCGCCTGAGTCAGCCCGGCGTTGGTACGCACCTCGATCAGGGTCCGGGCAAGCCGGAATCCTGGCGCGAGTTCAGCATAGGCCTCTCGATAGGCGGGATCGCGCAGCCACCTGGTGTGCAGGGATTGAACGTTGCTCATGCCACTAGCTTACGGGCGCTTCGCTACCCCAACTTGATCTCTGGACTGGGACCCCGGCGCGGTGATGCTGTCACATACCGTCCTCGTCCCGCCCCACTTTCCTGGCGTACCGCCCGAGTGCCATCAATGGAAACAACAGCCGATAGAGGTGATAGTTGATGTAGAAGGCGCCCGGGAAGCCGGTGCCGGTGTAGAGGTCTTCGTCCCAGTTGCCGTCTTCGCGTTGGGTGCGAACCAGGTACTCAATGCCCAGTTGGACAGCTGGCGACTTGTCGTCCGCCTCCAGCAGGGCCAGCAAGGCCCAGGCCGTCTGGGAGGCGGTGCTGGCGCCGCGACCGATCCAGGCCGGGTCGCTGTACGAACGTAGATCCTCGCCCCAGCCGCCGTCGGCGTTCTGGTGAGCCTCCAGCCAGGCCACGGCGCGACGGAGCGCCGGATCGCTTGTCGGCGTTCCCGCAGCGACCAGCGCGGGAACCACCACACTCATCCCGTAGATGTGGTTGGCGCCCCAGCGGCCGAACCAGGAGCCGTCGGTTTCCTGCTCCGCACGCAGCCAGGCCAGGCCTCGTCGCGCCAGTTCGGTGTTCAAGGCGTCCTCTTGTGCGAGGAAGTGCAGGGCGCGGGCGGTGACGTCGGCCGAGGGCGGGTCGATCACTTCGCCGAAGTCGCGGAACGAAGGCTGGCGGCACAGCGTGTTGGTGTTATCGGCGTCAAACGCGCCCCAGCCGCCGTTGCGCGACTGCATGCCTTCCAGCCAGCCGCGCGCGCGGACCAGCGCGGCGTCGACACGGTCGGGATCGGGATGGTCGACTCGCCGTAGCGCCAGCCCGACTTCGGCGGTGTCGTCCACGTCGGGATAGTTGTCGTTGGCGAACTCGAAGGCCCAGCCCGCCGGCGCGAGGTGGGGGCGCCGGACGCTCCAGTCGCCTTTCACGCGGACTTCCTGATCCAGCAGCCAGTCCGCCGCTTGAATGAGGCGGGCATCGTCGCCCGGCGTGCCGGAGTCGGTGAGCGCCTCGATGGCCATCGCCGTATCCCACACCGGTGACTGGCAGGCTTCCACACGACGCGTATGTCCATCGTCAATGGTGAACGTGTCAAGGCCATCCAGGGCGCGCGCGATCATCGGGTGGTCCAGCGCATAGCCGCGCAGCGTCAGCGCAATGATCGAGTTGACCCACGCCGGCTGGATGCCGCCCCAGGATCCGTCACGCTCCTGTCGTCGCACGATCCAGGCTTCCGCGCGGCTCAGCGCCGCTTTGCGCAACCAGCCAATCGGACGCTTCTGGTACCAGCGGAGCAATCGGTCGACCTGGTTGAAGATCCCCGCCCAGGTCAGGAGTGATTGGTCCATCGACGGCCTGCGATGCGTACGTAGTTCGTCGATCGGAAACGGCGCGGGACACACGGGCTGATGGGAGCGGACAATCGTCAACGCTACGTAGGTCTGCCGTGCCCAGCAGGCGAAGTCGTAAATGTTCAGCGGCCACCAGGGCGGGAGCAGCATGACCTCCGGCGGCATGGCCGGTACGTCGTCCCAGGACCACCAGCCGTTGAGCGCAAACCAGAAGCGGGTGAAGGTGCGAGTCGCCTCCACGCCGCCCTGCTCCCGGATCCAGGCGGCGGTCTGCTGCATGAGCGCGTCGTCGGGCTGGTCGCCGGCCAGCCGCAGCGCGACGTAGGCCTCGGTGGTGGTGTGGAGGTCGGGCGGACCGCCGTGGAAGTTGGCCCAGGTCCCGTCGGGCTGTCGACGCGAGCGAATCCAGCGTGCAGTTCGCTCGGTCGTGCCGGCATCCAGAATGCCCAAGTAACGGCGCAGGAACAGGTCCTCGGCCTCAATGGTGACGTTGCTCTCCAGCTCGCCCTTCCACCAGCCCTCGGGGTGCTGCAGGCCAATGAGGTGGCGACGAGCCCGTTCGATGGCGTTGGCCAGCGCGTTTGGACGCGCGGAGACTTCAACGCTCATGCGGCCGTCGGTAGGTCCCGTTCGCGGCCGAGGGCCAGCAGCACGCTACGGGCCGCCTGGCGACCGCTGCGCACCGCCCCCTCCATCGTGGCGGGCCAGCCGGTATCGGTCCACGCCCCGGCCAGCGCGATGCGCGGGTCGGATGTGGTTGAGCGCGGCCGCAGCCGCAGTGTGCCGGGGGACGGTCGGAAGGTGGCGCGGTGTTCCCGAGTGACATAGAACGCGGTCACGCGCGCTTCGGCGGCCTTGGGGAATAGCCGCGCGAGTTCGGGAAGGAACATCGCGCGCAACTCCTCCGTCGGGCGCGCGGCGTACGCCGTGGCGCCCGAAAGCGAAACGGCCAGACACTGGCCCATAGTCAAGCCCGCCGCGGCGCTGCGGTCAAACACCCACTGCACCGGCGTGCCCACGCCGGCCGCAAACGCGTGATCCATGACCCGCCGGTCGTAAATCACGTGCAGGTTGACGATCGGGCTGTGCCCAAGATCCTTAAAGCCCTCGGCGTTCGCGTGAACGTCCGCCGGAACCAGTTGCGCGGCCTGTTCGTGCGGCACGGCCAGGATCAGGGCCGACGCCGGGATCTGCTGCGCGCCGACGCACACCTGAACACCGTCGGCGGCCGATCGCTCAACGCCCGATATCGCGCTGTGAAGTCGAACGTCGACCCCCGTGGCCTTCAGGGCCGCCATGGCGCGGACACCGTGCGCTTCGCCGAGCGGCACGGTTGTGTAACCGAGATCGGCGGCGGGCCCGCTGGTCAGCAGCCCGACCTGGAACACCATGGCGCTCTGCCAGAGCGAGGCCTCGTCAGAGGGCAGATTCAGCGTGGGAAGAACGATTAGGTCCCAGAACGATTCGAGCGCCCGCGACGAAACGCCGTAGCTCTGTAACCAACGGCCGAACGTCTGCGCATCCAGGCTCCGGTCGCCCAGGTCCAGCCGCGCCAGCGCCGCCGCCGAGCGCACGACCCGCAGCTTGTCCAGTCGGCCCAGGTGCCGGTAGGCCGCCAGGCTGCGGCTCAAGTGCAGGGGTGCGGGCAAGTCAGAACGCGCAAGGCGGCTGACGCCGCGTTCAGGGTGAATGACGGGAATGTCCAGCCGCCGCTGGAGGGTCACCAGGTCACCGGAGCCGATTCGGTCCATGAAATCCCGGTACGCCGTGCAGCAACGCAGAAAGACATGCTGGCCGTTGTCGAGCCAGAGCCCGTCGCGCTGAAACGAGTAGGTGGCCCCGCCCAGGCGTCCGCGCGCTTCCAGCAGCGTGACCCGCAGGCCCGCGTCGGCCAGCGCCAGGGCCGCGCTGATACCAGCCAGCCCGCCGCCGGCCACGACTACGGACGAGCCGCTCACCCGCCCGCCAGACTTTGTGCGGCGACAAGCGCCTTCTCCCAGGCCGGCAGCGCCACCCGGCCCCGCAAGACTGCAGCCGGGTCGCGTTCGATGCGCCGCAACAGGCGCCGGTAGATGCCCGCCATCGCACCGGCGCAGGCGGAACTGCGCGGGTCCAGCATCGGCCGCAGCCGCAGGCCCTCGTCGAACCACTCGCCGGCGCGGCTGGTCTGGAAGCGAATCATTTCCGGAAATCTGGGGGCGGGTGGAGCGTCAGGGTCCAGCGTGCAGTCGAAACGGCGCAGGTCCTCCCGCGGGAGGTAGATGCGGCCGTTCTGAAAGTCCTCCCGCACGTCACGCAGGATGTTGGTGAGTTGCAGCGCCACGCCCAGGGCGTCGGCCAGGGGGGACGCGCGCTGCATGTTCTCGGCGCCGAACACGCCCAGCGACAGCCGGCCGATGGTGCCCGCCACCCGGCGGCAATACACCACCAGGTCGTCAAACGTCTCGTAGGTCGTGCCGCGCACGTCCATCTCCACGCCGTCGATCAACTCGCCGAAGGCCGACAGCGGAATGGGTAGGTGCCGCGACGCGTGCCCGAGGGCGGCCAGCACCGGTTCGTCCGCGTCCGGGCCGATGCCCCCGAGCCGTTCACGCGCCTCGCCCAGCGCCATCGCCTTGGCCTCGGTTGGCAGGTCGCCGTCGCCGATGTCGTCGATCTCGCGCGCCAGCGCATACACCGCGCAGAGCGCTCGCCGCTTCGGCCCGGGCAGCAGGCGGATGCCCCAGTAGAAGTTGCCGGCCTGGGTGCGCGTGATGTGCTCGCAGTGGGTGTAGGCCGCGGCCGCGTCCATCCGCTACCAGTCCAGCGCCAGTCGCAACACCCGC
>JAPOXI010000031.1 GCA_026707185.1 Chloroflexota bacterium | reverse complement strand
ATGATCGAGCGCGACGTCAGCGTCGCCCCCGTCGTCCACCTCATGCGCCTGCGCAATGTCGGCCTGGAGCTCGTGGAAATGACCGTCGCCGAAGGTTCGGCCGCCGACGGCTCAACGCCGGAGGAACTTCGGCTGCCGGAGCAGGGCGGCCGAATCAGCGTGATCCTCCGCGACGGCGAGGCCGTGCTTCCCTCGCCCACCACGCGCCTGCAAGCCGGCGACTCGATCGTCCTCGTCGCGCAAACCGAGTTCGAGGAAGCCCTCGGCCGCCAGTTCGCGGCCCCCACCATCGTCTAGCGTTCACGCACCGCCCTGCTCGTCCGCCTGCCCGGGACTCCTCCTCGCGAGCCGCACCTCACGCCGCCAAAGCCAGAAAGTCGGTCACGCTCCGGCGAATCCCGGCGGCGTCCAGACCATGCGCCCGGTCGTGCTCCCAACGGCTGCCGTAACGTCGGTGCTCCCGGAGGGCGACGCCCAGCGCCAATAGGCGGTGCGGGCAATCCCTGAGCGCCGTCGAAACTTCGGCCGAGGACGTCCCGGCTAGGTACGGCTCCACCAGAACCACGTCGGGTGCGGCTAGGTACGTCCGCAGCCCTACTCCATCGAACGGTCGGACCGTGGATGCGTAGAGGACCGTCGTATCCAGGTCGGCCGTGGCTTCCAGCACCGGCGCCAGGCTCGGACCTATCGCGATCACCGTCACGGCTCTGGCCGACCCACGTCGTATCGGTGTGAGGCCACCGGAATTGGGCGCGGCTTGGGGATTCGCCGACTCCGCCAGACGGATGTAGTCGAGTCCCGTACCGGCGGCCGTCGAACGCAGGATCGCTTCCACCTCGTCCGGGTGGCCCGGCACGTGCACGCGCCACCCCGGCAGCGTCGACATCAGGGCAACGTCCTCCGGCGCCTGGTGCGTTCGCCCCGCTGCGGCGGCGTCGTAGGACGCCCCAACGGACACGAACACCCCACCCAGCCCCTGGTGGCCGAAATCCAGTTTCACCTGCTCGAACGGCCGCTCGATCAGAAATGGCGCGTAGCTGTGAACGATCGGCCTTAAGCCCTCCATCGCCAGTCCCGCGGCGAAGCCGATCAGCAGTTGCTCCCGGATCCCCACGTTCAGAACTCGCCCGGGATGGCGTGTCACCACGCCGGCCTGCTGAAAGTACCCATAGCCAATATCGGCCAACACAACGGCCAGATCGGGCCGTTCGTCCAATAGCTCGCCGGCGACGTTCAAGAAGCGGTCCCGCATCGTGGGCATCCCGTCTACCTCTTTCCTTCCACCTCGGCTACGACGACGTGCGGCCGGTCTTGGTGCGCCGCTGACACACCGGCCTCGATGGCGTCGTGATCGCGCCCGTCAACCGTTGAGGCGGACCAGCCTTCGAGTCTGAAGCGCGCGTCGATACCGCCCGGCCAGCCGTGCGTCGCCGAACGGTTGTCGATCACGCAGACCGTCAACCTGGACAGGCCCTGCCGCCCGGCTAGCGCGATCGCCTCGTAGTTGCTGCCCTCGTCCAGTTCCGCGTCGCCCACCAGGCAGAACACCCGTGGGCCCCCACGCCCTTTCAGGTCCAGCGCCGCGGCCACGCCCACGGCGATCGGCAGGCCGTGCCCGAGCGAACCGCTGGAGAGTTCCACGCCCGGAATCAGCGCGCGGTCCGGATGCTGGCCAAGGATCGAGTCGTACCGTCCGAACCTAGGCAAGGCCTCCAGCGGGATAAACCCCGCCGCCGCCAGCACGGCGTAATACGCCATCGGACCGTGACCCTTGGAGAGCAGAAACCGGTCGCGGTCCGGATCGTCCGGCGCGTCCGGATCCACCCTGAGAACCCGGTCATACAGCACCCACAGCACATCCAGCGTCGATTCAGAGGCGCCCCCATGCTTCTCGTCGCCGGTCATCAGTCCTATGAGGGCGGGCAGGTCCTCGTACGACATCGCGGACGCCTGCATCGGTCCCATCGAGCAATGTCCTCAGTGGCCTATGAACGCATTCTGAAACTTCAAGTACACTTGAAGTCAAGCCATTGCGAGAGAGTACGATGCCGGCCTTACCCAACACGCTCACCATCGGCCAGACCGCCGCCCGCAGCGGGGTCCGCACGTCCGCGCTCCGCTACTACGAGTCCCTCGGGCTAGTCACCTCCGAGCGCACGGCGGGCGACCAGCGCCGCTACGCCCGCGAAACCCTGCGGCGCATCGCGGTCATCCGCGCCGCCCAGCTCCTTGGCCTCACCCTGCGAGAGATACGGGTAGCGCTAAACGAGCTCCCCGAGGCGCGCACCCCCGACCAGCACGACTGGCAGCGGCTGTCCCAGTCGTGGCGCGGCTCGCTGGACCAGCGCATTGCCGATCTCCAGGCGCTGCGCGATCGGCTCTCCGGCTGCATCGGCTGCGGCTGTCTATCGCTCGAAACCTGCGCGCTCTTCAATCCGGCCGACCGCGCCGCCCAGGCCGGTGCCGGCGCCCGGTATCTCGTTGGTGAAAAACCGGACCCTGGCGCGGAGCGCGCCTCGCTCAGGCGCCGGTAGCCGGCGGCTCGCTGGTGCCGTCCGCTGCTTCCGGCGCCTCATCGCTCGGCTCGGCGCCTTCCTCCAGCAGCACTTCCTCCAGGTCGTCCTCTTCCTCGTCCTCTTCAACCGCGCGTGCCGCCATCACCTGAATCACGATCGCGTCCGGATCGTCCACCGGTTCGTAGGACCCGTCGGCAGACCGCAGGTCGCTGACGCAAACCTCGTCGCCAATGTCGACCAGGCCGGATACGTCCCCGATCAGGCTGGACGGGATCTCGGCTGGCAGGGCGGAAACCTCAACCTCCTGCAAGTGCTGCAGGACCAGGAGTTCCGCGTTATCGCTGGCGGGAGCGTGCCCTTCCAGCGAGACGCGCACCATGACGTCGATCGGTCTCGTCAGATCAACCTTGCGCAGCGTCACGTGCACCAGTCGGTTGGTTAGCGTGTCGATATCCACCGAGTCCATCAGCACCGGTTCGGTGGCGTCCGGCGACTCCAGGTCAACCAGCTGACCGGTCGCTTGGACCCGCACCAGGTCCGCCAGTTCCCGCTCAGACACTTGCATGGCGATAGAGGCATGCCCGGCCTGCACCAGGTTGGCCGGAATCACGCCTTCCCTCCGCAGGCGTCGCACTTTCTTTCCCAGGACGGTGCGGGGTTCCGCCGCCAGGCGTTGACGTTCGGGCACGGCTAGCTGCTCCTCGGTTCGGGTGGCGGCGCGACCTCGCGAGAAAATCCTCGGGTCGGCGCGGAAACGACACGCAGCGCCGCTACCCGGTGAGTCTAGAAAGGCGCCGCGCCGGGCGTCAACGCTTTGCGACGCGTCGCGAGGGGCGTCCGCGATTGTGGACAATGGGCGGCCGACGCTCGGTCAGCGCCGGTTGCCCGCAAGGAGCTCTGAACCACTTGGCTTCCCGACGACGCGTATCGCTAAGTGATCTCTATGCCGACGCCTGTCGGCGCATGGACATCACGCCGGAAGAAGCGCTGGGCTGCGAACGCCAGCCCGACCGCCTGCGGCTGATGATTACCCAGGACCGCTGGGTCGACTTCGAATTGGTGGACGACCCCGAGAACGACCGCCTGGTTCTCGGCGCAACGCTGGAATCGTAAGGGCGTCGGTTGCGGGGCCTGGCGTGGCCCCGCGATGCCCGGCCGTCCTGATCTCCGTCCGCCCCGGTCCTAGCCCCCGCCAAACTGCAGGATCGCCCAACTCACCGCCACCCACACCGCCACCGACCCCAGGATCCCCGGATCGCCCAGCAGCACGCGCTCGGGCTCCTCGCCGGACCCGTCGTTCTGCAGGAGATACACGTAGCGCAGGATGCCGTACAGCACGATCGGGATGGTGATCATCATCAGGTGGTTCGCCGGCAGATTGGGCGCGGAGAACGTGTACAGCGCATAGCTCAGCGGCGTCGCCGCCGCCGTGATCACCACCAGCGTTCGCAGGTACTCCGGCGTGTAGCGCTCAAGCACCGGACGCGCCGCGGACGAACGCGTCTGCCCGCCCAGCTCGGCCCAGCGTTTCCCCACGGCCAGGAACAGCGCCAGCAGGAACGTACAGATATACAGCCAGGGCGACACCGGCACCTCGATCACCAGGGCGCCGGCAACCGCCCGGATCACGAACCCGATCGCAATCGCCAGCAAGTCCAAAATCACCAGGTGCTTGAGCACCAGCGAATAGCCGACCTGCAGCGCCAGGTACACCGCCAGCGCCGCGCCGAACGGCCAGGCCAGCACCGTCGCCAGGGCCAGCGCCGCGACCGAAAACGCAACGCCCATCCCCACGGCTAACCCAACCGGCACAGCCCCGGCCGCAATCGGACGGCGGCGCTTCACCGGATGCTCGCGGTCGCGCGGCGCGTCGATGGCGTCGTTCAGCAGGTAAAGGCCTGCGGTGGCGAGCGTGAAGATCGCCGTCGCGGCCACGGCCGCCAGCAGGCTGGAGCTGCTGTGATACTCGCCCGAAAACAGCACCGCCGCCAGCACCAGCAGGTTCTTCGGCCACTGCCGCGGCCGGCTGCTCACGGCCAGCCCAATCAGCCGGGCCTTCAGCCCTGCGGATGGCTCGAGCGAGCGTTGTGCCGTGGTCATCTCCGCGCCGTGCCTTTCAGCCGTCGTACCGGCGGTCCAGCACCGCGTTGGCCGCCCGCACCGCGCCCGCAAATATCGCCAGCAGCCCCACCAGCGTGCCGGCCGTGCCCCAGGCCTCCCCCGCCGCCGCCCAGGTAATCAGCGCAAAGACGCCCCACGCGGATCCGATCAGGCCCAGGATGATCAGCGGAAAGATCACCCCGATGGCAATAACCGTGTACCCCGCCGTCTGTCGCACCAGGCCGCCGTCCACCGCGCGGAAGGTGCGCCGGCTGGTTCGGTCCAGGTGATAGGCCGCCGTAAACCAGAACACGCCCAGCACCAGTGGCGCGCCCACCCAGGCCGCCGCCACCAGGCTGGTCGACCGGTGCACCCGCGGATCGTCCGGCGCCGGAATCGCTGGCCAGCCCACGTCCAGCGTGATCGCCGCCTGGACCGACTCCACGATCCCGCCCGACCATGGCACCGCCACCGATACCAGGCCCCAGGTAACCGCCCCCATCAGCGCAACGCCCACGATCGTCAGTGCGGCGCCCTGCCACGTGCCCTCAATGCGCCGCAGCCGGTTCTGGATCATGTCCAGGGTCTCCGCCAGCGTCAGCGGTCGATACGGATCGACAGGCGGCGCCGCCGGGGCTCCCACGCCCGCCGAGTCCGAGCCGGCGGACGCTCCGTCGCCGCCATCCCGGTCCGTCTCCGACCGCCCCACGCGCCTGATCACCAGCGACGGCGACTCCGCGGCGTGCCCGCCGGCGTCATCACCCAACTCGGCGTCAGGCTCGGGTTCCGGAACAGTTGGCGCGGATGTCTCCGCGGAGACCTCAGGGCGCCCAGGCTCCGACAATGGCTCGGCGGACGGGCCAGCGTCCGGTTCGCGAGATCGTCCGACTCCCGGCTCCGCCGGCTGCGGCGATTCGGGAGCGGATTCCCGCTCGCGGCGCGGACGCGGCGGTCGCGGTCGACGTGGGATGGATCGGTCCTCCGGACCAGGCGCGGCTGGCAGATTCTACGGAGCGACAGAGTCATGACCGACGCCCCGCACCCACCCGAGCGGCCGCCGCCGGATCCCGACGCCTGGGTCCGCACCCACCGCGCCACCTACGAGCGCATGGCCGTGGACTACACCCGCCGCATCGACGACTACGCCGCCGCGGACGAAGCCGAGCGCTTTGTCCGCCTCGCCGCACCCTCCCCCCACGCCGGCCCCCGCATCCTCGACGCCGGCTGCGGCCCCGGCCGCGACGCCGCCCTGCTCCGGCTCGCCGGAGCCGAAGTCGTGGGCCTGGACCTCGCCCGCGCCATGCTCCACCAGGCCCGGCGCCTCGACGACGCCGGCCACCTCTGCCAGGCCGACCTGCGCCGCCTGCCCTTCCCGTCCGGTGCCTTCGATGCCCTCTGGTGCTTCGCCGCCCTCGGCCACCTGCCGCCCGCTGCCATCCCCCACGCGCTCACCGAATTCCACCGCGTCCTCATCAACGGCTGGCTCTACATCGTTATCCGCCAGGGCACAGGCGTCCGCACCACCTCCTGGCAAGGCTCCCTCCCCCGCCACTTCACCGACCTCACCCC
>JAPOXI010000004.1 GCA_026707185.1 Chloroflexota bacterium | reverse complement strand
GTCTCCCAAGCCCACGATTCCCCAGCGCACCATTGGCCAGCCCTCGCGCACGGCTACAGAAGGCACGGTACCCGGCGCACCGCCCCGGAAGCAATCGCATCCAGGTGCGCGGTTCGGCCGCCGCTACCCATAACGGTCCGGCCGTCGCGTCGATCAGGCCGGAAACCTGGCCTGCGGCGCCCAGCCTTCGCGAATTCGCGGCCCGTGGGCTTGGGCTTACGACGACCGGCGCAAGGCTGCCAGGCGGTTCCACATGCGGCAGCCCAGCGAACCGACCACGATCACGAACAGGGGGTTGATGAAGCCCCAGAACGTGCCGCTGTCCTGGCCGCTGAAGACGCCGAACCAGTTCCAGAAGAACCAGAGCGCCAGCAGAATCGCTCCATAGAACGTCAGGTTCGTTTCCAGGTAGTCCCGCCAATGGGGATCGCTATCCAGCGCGCGCTTGCGTCCAAAGCTGAGCCCGAGCGCGATGACGACGCTGACGGCC
Source organism: Chloroflexota bacterium (assembly GCA_026707185.1). Next base: position 5,777 of record JAPOXI010000004.1, on the reverse strand, counting down.
ATGAACCAGTCCATCACGTGCCATGCCGTGAACGGCTCATCGCCGCCCGGGTGGTAGAGGCTGGTGATGATGAAGTGGATGCCGACCGCGGACGCCATCAAGACTTGGTAGCCCGCCAGGATTCGTAGTACCACTTCCGTCACCGCCTTTCGCGCTTGACGGATCCAGGTCAAGGACGCCGTCGAAGCAGGATTATAGAAGCGGTGCTTGACCTCGCCGACGAGCGACGACTACTGCAAGTGCTGGAGGACCAGGGTCAACTCGTCGGCTGAAATCCGCCCGCCAACGCGCAGCGCTGTGGTGCCGTCAGAGTTCACGAATACCCAGAACGGAAAACCCCCGAGTCCGTAAGCGTTGGCAATCGCGTCCTTGGTGTCCACCACGACGGGCGAACTCCAACCTTCACGTTCCAGCCAGGCCTCCGGCGGGTAATTCGCCCGCCCGGAGTCAATAGCTGTGGCGATCGCGTAGATGTCCACGTTGTCTGGCACGCCCCCGGCGTCCACCAAGGCCTGTACCACAGGTACTTCGGCCTGGCAGTGCGGTCACCAGTGCGCGAGGAAGACGAGAGCCTTGGTGCGTCCGTCGTTGGTGATCGACACGGCCGTCCCGTCGAAGTCAGTGCCGCGCACCTCCGGCACCGGTTGACCCGCGGCAGCGTCCGGGGTGGGTCGGGCAAAGGCAGCCAGCCGGGCGCCGCTGACCTCGGGATCCGTCACGCCAGAGCCGCCCTGCGATTCCCCGCAAGCGGCCACGAGCGGAACGATCCCAACCACCAGGGCAAGCGCCAGGATTCGCAGCGTCAGCGTGACGACGTGGCTCAGACGCATCCGTCAGCGTGTCCCCGGGCAGTCGGCACGCTCAGCATAGCTTCGGGGCGGCGGATCCGGTCGAGTCGCCGCGTCCTATCCCGAGTCACCGGTCTCAGCCAAGCGGTTCACGGCGTCGGCCAGGTCGGAGAGATCGGCATCGCGTTCAAATGTGGCGTCCACTTCGCGGAACACCTGGGCCGCGCCGGTGTGGAAATCGGGAGTGACGCCCACGTGCGCAAACGTGCTGGCAATCTCTTCCATTTCGCCTATCCAGCGATACGCCACGTTCGGCAGTCGCCGCATGCCCTGTGTTGCGGCGGCCAGCGCGGCGGCCTGGCTGTGCTCCATCTCAGCGATCAGGTCGTCGTACACGTCCAGCCGCCGCGCGGCAACCAGCAGCGCCGTGCGCAGGGCGGTGGTGCCCTTGGTCATGGCGGCGTAGCACATCTTGACGGCCGAGGCCTTGCCAATCTCCGGGCCCACGTCCACCACGTCGATCCCGCGGCCGTCGAGTTCGCCGAGCAGGTGGGCCGATGACCCTGACGCGTAGACGCGGGGTCCCTGCCCGTTGCGTGGCGGTCCGCCAACGATTCCGCCGTCAACCAGGGTCACGCCGCTGCCCGCCAGGTCGGTCTCCATGGCCAGCACAGTCTGCGGGGCGATGGCGTTGCAGTCGGCCAGGACAGTCGAATCGCCCGCCGTTCGCGCCGCCTCGCCCACGGCGGCCGCCACGCCACGGGCACGCGCCGGCACCAGGATCGAGAGGATCAGGTCGCAGCGCTCGACCAGTGTGCCCAGTTCTGGGACGTCCTCGATTCCGGCGGCCTGGGCCCGGTCACGTGAGGCGGGGCTGCGTCCGGCAAGGCAGGTGAGTACCGAAAGACCGCTTGCCCGCAGGGCCCCGCCAACGCCGGCGCCCATTTCCCCCGGACTCAGGATGCCAACGGTCTTCACGGTCATGCTCAGCTCCTCAAGCTGGAACGCGCGGTCGCCGGCGCACGCCTGCATGATGCCGGAGATTGACAGCGGTGCTCGGCGACACGCCGAAACCCGCAGCGTCCCGACCAGCGCGGCGTGGTAGCCCCGCCCGGACTCGAACCGGGGCGCATGGTTTAGGAAACCACCGCTCTATCCACTGAGCTACGGGGCCATCGAACGGCGCCGCCCAAATAACGATACCGAGCGCCCTTGAATCGCGACGCGGTCGCCGCCGCCCCGGGACTACAGCTCGATGTCGAACACGATGTTCACTGATACGCGGACCGTAAAGTCGCCGGGGGAAACCGGCACGCTCGCTCCCGCTGATTCGAACGCGACCGCTCGCTCAATGCGCTCTGGTGCGAAGTCCCCCGAGGTCTCGATGACGTGCCGCGGGCTGCCAACCGTGACTCCCAGGCGCTCCGCCAGCTGCTCGGCCTTCGCCACGGCGTTATCCACAGCCGCGTCGCGCGCCGCCTCTTCCAGCGCCTGCGTGTCTTCCACGCCGAAGGTGATGCCGCTGACGTTGTTGGCGCCTGCCGCCAGCGCCGCGCCCAGCACGTCGCCGGTCATGTCCAGGTCCCGAACCCGCACCACGATCTGGTTGACCACGTGGTAAAGGAATTCGCCGGTTGGCCCATCGGGGCCGTATACCTGCTCGACCCACATATTGAAGCTCCGCGTCTGGATATCGTCCTCATCGATGTCGAGATCGATCAGCGTCTCAATCACGTCGGCCATCGCGGTCGTGTTGTCGACGATGGCGACGCTCGGGTCTTCGTGAATGGTCTGAACCCCGAGCTCGAGGTCCGCGATGTCCGGGACGGCGGACGCCGCGCCGTCGCCGGTCACCGTGAGGGTGCGCAACGAGGCGGCGGTGGCGTCTTCATCCGTTGATGCGCCGGCGCTGGCGACTACCGACGTCAGCGTCAGAACAGCGATGATCAGTGAAACCCAGGCTCGGCGCAGCATCTGTAACTCCCTCAGTGGATTCGGCGGCCCACCGTCAAACCGAGCCTACTCCGGCCCTTGCAGGGTCTGCTGCGGCGTCTCAGTCAAGCAGATGGTCAGGTAGGCGCGGGCAGCCCTGTGGCCCGGTCCTAGTCCAGCGGCGCACCCAGGCACAGGCCGGTATCGCGCGCGGCCAGGATCCACGGGTGGTCCAGCGGCACGGTCTTGCGCTGACCGGCCACATCCGCCACGTCCACCAGCGCCGTGTCCTCGCCGCGCGCCGCCACCATCACGCCCCTGGCTCCGTCGGCCACCGCATCCGCGCCGGCCGTTCCCAGCCGGGTTGCCAGCGTGCGATCGGTGGCCGTCGGCGTCCCGCCGCGCTGCACGTGGCCCAGGATTGTCAGTCGAGCTTCCAATCGCGTCAGCGACTCCAGGCGATGTGTGAGAGCCAGGGTGGGACCGGCAAACTCGAACGCCAGCCCACCGGTTGAGGCCTCGTCCGTCAGCCCCAGATCCGCGGGACTCTTTGGCTTTGCACGTTCCGCCACGGCCACAATGCTGAACCCGTGGCCGCCCATGCTCCGCTGGCGGATCGACTCGGCCACGTACTCCACGTCGTACGGCAGTTCCGGGATCAACACCACGTCCGCGCCGCTGGCCAGCCCCGCGCCCAAGGTCAGCCAGCCCGCGTTATGCCCCATGATCTGCACCACGATGATGCGGTGGTGACTGTGGGCCGTGCTGTGCAGCCGGTCGATGGCGTCCGTCGCGATCGACAGCGCCGTGTCAAAGCCAATGCTGGTGTCGGTATGCGCAATGTCGTTGTCGATGGTCTTTGGCAGCGTGATGACGTTGAGACCGGCGTCCAGCAGCCGCTGCGCACTGGAGTGCGTGCCGCCCCCGCCCAGGCAGACCAGGGCGTCCAGGTGAAGGTTGGCGTAGTTCTCGCAGACGCGGGCCGTCATGTCGATCGTCTGATCGCCCACCCGCAGCTTGTGCGGCTTGTCGCGGCTGGTGCCCAGGATCGTCCCGCCGCGGGTCAGAATCCCCGCCAGCGACTCCGAGTCCAGCTCCTCCACCCGATTCTCCACCAGGCCGCGAAACCCATCGCGAATCCCCACCACCCGCATGCCATAGCGCCCAATGGCTGACTTGCCTACCGCGCGGATGGCGGCATTCAATCCGGGACTGTCCCCACCGGCGGTCAGGATGCCAATGCGACGGGGAGTCATGTTGTGTTTTCCGAGGGTGGTCGCCCACCCATTCGTCAGCCTCGCCGAATGGTCTTCACGAATACGTTACACCGCACCGGGGCATGGTGCCCGCTCATGTCGACCGGCATGGATTGGACCCTCGGTCCGCATCGCGCCCGCATGGAGGCAGATCGTCAGCCACGATGCAACGCTAGCGACCCGCTCGCGGACTCACGCCGTGACTGCCCGGTGTCGAATAGTCATTTATCTCATACCAGATAGTGTGATAATATACGACTCATAGTTTCATTTAATGCGACTAATTGACATGCTGTTCAAGACTCCTCCACTTGACGATCAGGAGCGCGGCGTCTGCGCGCGTCTTGAGGCGTTGCGTGCGGCGCTGCGAAGCCAAGTCGCCGACGAGCGGCGCTGGAGCCGGCTGCTGCGGCGCGTGGCGGCCGCTCGGGCCATTCAAGGCTCCAACAGCATTGAGGGCCTGCATGTCACGCTGGACGACGCCGTGGCTGCCGTCAGCGGCGCCAATCCGCTGGATACGCCCCCCCAGGTCTGGTGCGCCATTCAGGGTTACCGAGACGCCCTCACGTTCATCCTGCAGCTAGCGGACGATCCCAGCTTTGCCTACGACGCCTCACTGCTCAAAAGCCTGCACTTCATGATGACGAAAGACGACTTGCGCGCAAGTCCGGGCCGCTGGCGCTCTGGACCTGTCTACGTGCGCGACGAGCGCAGCGGGACGCTCGTGTATGAGGCCCCCGACGCACTGGACGTACCAAATCTGGTGTCCGAACTGGTCGCGGAGCTTGGCCGGCCCGAGGACCGAACACCAGCTGTGGTTCGGGCGGCGATGGCGCACCTGAATCTCGTGATGATTCACCCGTTCCGCGACGGCAACGGCCGAATGGCTCGTGCGCTGCAGTCTCTTGTGCTGGCGCGCGCCGGCGTACTCGCCCCGGTCTTTGCCAGTATTGAGGAGTACCTGGGACGAAACACCGCCGCCTACTACGCGGTGTTGGCTGAGGTGGGCGGCGGCACTTGGCAGCCGCAGCGCGACGCGCGGCCGTGGGTGCGATTTGCCTTATCCGCCCACTTCCAACAGATCCAGACTCTGCGGCTTCGGGCAGCCGAGGCCGAGCGTCGCTGGGACCTGCTCGAGCAGGAGGTCAAATACCGTCGTCTGCCGGAGCGATCAGTCCCGGCCCTGTTCGACGCTGCCCAAGGTTTTCGGGTAGGCAATGCCGCATACCGCGAACTGGCCGACGTCAGCCAGGTCGTGGCCGGACGCGATCTCCAGGCGCTGGCGGCGGCGGGCCTGCTGGAGGCACGAGGTGAGCGGCGTGGCCGCTACTACGTCGCATCTGATCTCCTAACAGGCCTGGAAGCTTCCATCTACCGTAACCGCGAGCCTATCCCGGATCCTTTCGAGGCCTAGTAAACCCCGCGCTACGCTGCGAAAGCCGGATAGCGAGCACCGTTCGGCCAGGAGACCAAGACGCAATGTCGACAGACGACAGGCCTGACATTCCTACGGTCCTGCAGGGCGCCTACGCCTGCGACCTGGCGCCGGATGGGAACGGGCGAGCCTTTGGCGCCTGGGCCGGTACCGACTGGGCCGAGGAGGCGCTGTTCGTGGCGCGCTCCAACACCGCGGGTGGGGGATGGCGGTTCGGGCTGGGTCGGGACGAGCGCGACTTCATGGCGCGCCTGGGCGCCGCGCGGTATCGCGTGTACGCCGGCGAACTGGGTGGAAACGACCTCGCGCCGGTCGAGCTAGCCGAGAGCCATACCGTCATTCAGGACCCGGCTGTGGCCGTGTCCG
>JAPOXI010000012.1 GCA_026707185.1 Chloroflexota bacterium | reverse complement strand
GCCTCCGCCTCGCCAAACCCACCGACCACCGCGCCGCCTGCCGCCTGTACGCCGAAGCCGACGCCCTCCATGCCCGCGAGCGTCCTGACCGTTTCCGGCCAACCGACCAGCCGGCCCGCTCGCGGCGCCTGTTTGACAGACACCTGGCCGACCCCGACCAGGCGCTCTTCGTGGCTGAAGTCGACGGCGCCGTCGTGGGGCTGGTGCGCGTCCAGGCCCTGGAGCGTCTTGAAGTGCCCGATGTTCCCGCGCTAACGCCGCGCCGCTACGCCATGGTCCAGGAGCTCGTCGTCGCCCAGACCCATCAGCGCCGCGGCCTTGCCACCCGCCTCATGACCGAAGCCCACCGCTGGGCCCGCGACCGCGGGCTCACCCAGGTCGGTCTTGGCGTCTACGACTTCAACCAACCCGCCCTGCGGCTCTACCAGAAGCTCGGCTACGCCCCCGACAGCCACCGCCTCTCCCGCAACCTCGACTGATGGGTCGCCGACGCCACGCTTGGTCCCCGCCTTGTTCCGAACAATTCGAGTGAAGCTAGAGGGTGTCCCGAATCAGACCAAGCGGACGCTCCAGGCCAGTTGAGCATTTGGCGGGCCAGTGGCCGGATCCCGTCCGCCAGCCGACAATCAGCAAGTCCCGGTCCCACGGTTTCCCCTGCCATCTCGAGACCACGAGGTACTCGTGATACGGATCTGGGGTGACGGTCGTGCCCCCTAAGACGCTGATTCGAGCCCTGCTTGTCGCCGTAGCGGCCGCCCTTGCTCTTACTACGCCCGTCGCCGCGCAGTGGCCGGTGACCTGTGTGGACCTAAACGACATCGTCGAATTGCATCTGGGCAATCACCACAATGTCGGGATTTACCAGCAGGTCTTTGGCGAGGGCGCCGAGTACGGTTGCCGGACCGATCACGTCGAGGACGTGCGTGGCGCCTTTGCCTGGGCGTTCGACGATGCGGACCGGTCTGCCGCTCCAGACTTGCCGGATCTGGCCTGGCCGACCGACTGCGTCGAACTGAACGACATCGTCGAGGCGCATCTGGGCAACCACCACAACGTTGAGATCTACCAGCGCGTCTTCGGCCCGGCTGCCGAGGCGGGGTGCCGGCGCGATCACCGTGACGACGTACGCTCGGTGTTCGCGTGGGCGTTTGGCCCTGGCGCCGTGCCAGAACCCGTGCCGCCGTCGTGGCCGCCGTTCGAGGGCGCCACCACGGGAATCCTCAACGGCGTGCGGTATGCCGTCAGCCTTTCCGATGCCTGGATTCAGACCGCTGGTCACGACTATCAGCGAAGCGAGCCCTGGGCCATCCTGCGGCTCAGGCCGGCGGGGCTGTTGGAACGCTCGCTTAGGGAGCAGGCCGAGTCGGTTCGGGACGGGTTGGAGGACGAGTTGCGGCAGCTCTGGCCTTCATATTCGCTATTCGAACTGACCTCGTTCCGTCCTGTGCGCGGCGGCGAGCAGGACGCATACGAAATCACCTACCGCATTCAGGAATCCCCTCGTTACTGCGTGGTCGCCGTCACCGAGCGAATCGGGGCCGCCACAACGTGGTATGGCAAGTCGCAAGGGGTCCGCGCCATCAACTGGATGTGCGAGGCGGATGTGCCGCGTCACGGCGGCCTAACGAAAGAGCTCTTGGACTCGCTGCGCGTCACCGGCAGGACCGACGACTACTACACCCAGTCGCTGATCGCCAACGGCGTCCTCATCAAGGCCGCGGCCAAGGTCAGGCCCGAGGCTTTGCCGGCCGCCGCGGCTGTTGTGAATTGGATGCTCGAGTCTGCACGGAGCGACATCCCCGCCTGTATGGCCGCCTCTGCAGCCGGCCTGGCGATCATCCCAAAGGATGACTTCGTCACGGCGCTGCCTGAGTTTGCCTCGCTCAGTGGCCAGTCCGACTTCACGGGCCGGACCTACGACTCCATCGAACTTCGCGGGCTCGGGGCCGTGCACGGCCAGCCGGTAACCGCCACCTCCGAAGAGTCGTTGCTCGGAATCGGTGTACCCAGGGACCCACACGTGACCGTCCACGAGTTCGCACACGCCATCCAGAACCTGTGCTTTGCACCCGCCGACGACCGGAAATGGCGGGGCTTCTACGCCAGGTCCGTGCAGGCCAACTTCAGACCCGGGTCGCACCAGATGCATGACGTCTACGAGTTCTTTGCCGTCTTCAGCGACGCCTACTTCGGAGTTGGGCACTGGCTTGGCGACCCGTCGACCAGCCGGGAGTTGATTCAGCGCGACTTCCCCAAAATTTTCCAGGCCCTTCAGGAAATCTACGGGTCGCCTGGTCCCCTGGCGCACCCCTGGGCCTCGCAGACACCCGGCTAGGCTGGCTCTGGTGTCCCGTGACGAGCGTCAGGGTAGATGTATCGAGCAATCGCCGTGCTGAGGGCGCACTGCCTGTTCTCTTCGGTCGCTCACGATGGCGCATTTGCCGCCGCTCTTGCGATGCTGACGCTAGGCGCCGCCCTCCTGAGCGGCTGCGGGGAGACCTCTGCGCAGGACGCCAGGGTGTCCGCCGGCGTCGCCTCCCACCAGGCGGTAGAGCGTGGCCGCAACCTCTTTGCCGCCAACTGCGCGGCCCGCCACGGCGCAAGCGGCGAGGGGCAGCCCGACTGGCACATCAGCAAGCCCGACGGCACGCTGCCTGCCCCTCCACTCAATGGCTACGGGCACACCTGGCACCATGCCGACGGCTTCCTTTACCAGGTCGTCGACGAGGGCGGCAAATTCCAGGAAGACCCCCGCGTCCCCGGCTTCAAGAGCGCCATGCCCGCCTTTGGCGACCGCCTGAGCCACCAGGACATCGTCGCGGTCCTTTCCTACGTCAAGACCCTCTGGGGCGACAAGACCCGCGGCGGCTTCGCCATCCTCGAATCACAGGCCATCATCAGCCGGAACGACCCGTTCCCCTCTGGCTGACCGCGGCACCCCTGGCCTGGCCCGGCGGTGCTAACGTAACAGTGGTTACGTATCCCATAGAGCGAATCGACGCATCGGTCTATGTACGTCATAGCCCCGACGTTAGGAACGCCGCGCCTGTGGCCGCGAGCGACCAACCGTCTGGATCGCCTGTGCGCCGTCGGCCGGTCTCACCCAGGCTTGCCCATGTCCTCGGAAGTCTTGGCGCGCTGAAGAGCATGTCTGTTTCGTGATGTCGGCAGGCAACGATTTAGCTTTCAGGAGGCGAGCGCAGCGGCTCCTGTCCGCTGTGGTTGAGGCTGGTGCAATTAGAAACTGGCACCCGTACACAACCGATCCGGAAGAGCTGAGGTACCCGGCCAAGATCTTTGTCTGGGTTCGCTGGTTCATTCACGGGGCCAGCATTATTGACTTGGCATATCGGCCAACATTTACCTCGTTTACATATACATCCTACATAAGCTTCCTCGTGCTGCTGATAATAGTAAACGGCATCGTCCACTATCGCGTAGTTGCCGGTCCTTCAGTGACGATACGCTGGATGCTTGCGCTTAGCGTGTTGGACGTGATCATCATCACCGCTGGCACGGCAATTGGCGGCGGATTGAATAACAATCTTTTCTATCTACTGTATTACCCTTCGTTAGCCTGGTTTGCGGTCTTCTTCGGCTCGTTCAGATTGAGTATGGTGTGGACCACAGTAGTAGTCGTCGCTTATATAATCGTATGTTTGGCCGTTGCTTCGGGTCTCGACCTTGAGGCGAAGGAAGAGAAAGAACTGTTTGGCAGAACCATCGTAATGTATGCCGTGGCGGCGTCCGTGAGCCTCCTGTCCAGGGCCGAGAGAATCCGTAGAGAAGGCGCGGTGAAACGCGAGCGCGAGCTGCACCGGGAGCGAATCGAGCTCTCGCAGACGATCCATGACACCACGGCCCAGTCTGTATTCATGATTGGCATTGGAATTGACACGGCGCTTGAGATGACCGAGGAGTCCAGGCGCGAGATGGTGGCCAAACTCGAGGCGACTTCCGCGCTCTCCAAGGCGGCGATGTGGGAGCTTCGGCACCCGATCGACGCGGGACTCATATTCGAAGGCCGGTCGCTGGGCCGTGTGCTGGAACTGCACGCCGCATCCTTTGAGACCATCACCTCGATTCCCGCGTCGGTCGTCCAGACCGGTAGGGAACGGCCGCTCCCTTCGGTGACCCGCAGTCGGCTCTTTTCGATCGCCCACAATGCGCTGACGAACGCGTTGCGGCACGCCCACGCCAGCAAGGTCTCGGTTGCACTGGACTATCAGGTCTCGGGTCTGCGCATGTCCGTGTCGGACGATGGCATCGGTCTTCCCGACGATTACGCCGAGCGCGGGCACGGATTCAAATACATGCAGGCCAACGCCGAACAAATGAACGGTCGCCTCCACGTCGAGTCAGGACGTCCTGGAAGGGGCACAACCGTTACCTGCGAAATCGACCTTGATCCAACTTAAGGAGGGTGACAACGTGACTGCAAGTCCGCCAGCCAGGGTCATGATCGTGGACGATCACTCCATTATGAGGGACGGCCTGCGAGAAATGCTGGAGCGGTCGGAGGACTTTCAGGTCGCGGGCCAGGCCCGCGATGGCTGCGAGGCTGTGGATGTGGCGCGGCGTGTCAAGCCCGACGTCATCATCATGGACGTCATCATGCCGGTAAAAAACGGCGTCGACGCCTGCCGCGAAATCATGGAGGCCGTGCCTGGAACCCGCGTGCTCATGTTGACGGCTTCGACCAACGATCACACGGTGATGGACGCAATTGCCGCTGGCGCCACGGGCTACCTGCAAAAATTTACGGGCAAGGACGAACTGCTGGCGACGATTCGCGACGTGGTGGACGGCGAGTTTCGTGTGCCGGGTGATGTGGTGCGGCGGGCTTTTGCCGGTGTTCGCGACAGTTCCGGCGAGGACGCTGGTAGCGAGCTTTCACGGCTCACCGTGCGGGAACAGGAGATCCTCAAGCTGTTTGCCGAGGGGATGTCGTATGCGGAAATCGCCGAGGCTCGAGGGAATCGTCCGCTGACCATCCGCAATGCCATCTACGGCATCCGCGACAAGCTGGGGTCCGGATCGAGCCAGGAGATGGTTGTCTGGGCCGTGCGAAACGGTCTGCTGGACAACGACTAGCTCGAACGACTGACGTCCGGACGCCGGCCGCGTCCGGGTCAACCGCTGTCGCGGGCAATCCGCGGGATCGCTCCGCCTCGACAGCTGTCGAGGGATCTTGTGGCGGTCGTACTGGTAGAATCGTATCTATGGATCGGTATAATCAAATCTCTGAGATGGGTGGCTGAGGAAGGGTGGGTTGAAATGCGACTGATACGAACCATCTTCGTGGCGGCGGTAGCGGCGCTGACCGCTGCCGCGGTCGTTGCCACGCCGGTCTTCGCCCAGTGGCCCACCACCTGCGTCGACCTCAACGACATCGTCGAGAACCATCTCGGCCGCACCAACAACGTCGGCATCTGCCAGCGGGTCTTTGGCGACCAGGCCGAAGCCGCCTGCCAGGGCGACCACCGCGAGGACGTGCGCGGCGTGTTCGCCTGGGCGTTCGGTCTCGCGCCGCCCGCTCCGCCACCGGCCGTCGCGGGACCATCCTTGCCCCTGGCCAACGATGCCCTCTACTCAGCTGTGTGGCGGGGCCAGACCGAGCAGGTGCGCGCGCTCGTGGCCAACGGCCTGAACCCCAACGTACGGGACTCGGACAACGACCCGCTCATCCACTCGGCCATCTGGCGAGACTACCCCGAAATCGTGCAAATCCTTGCTGACGCGGGCGCCAACGTGAACGCCAGGGACTCCGATGGCGACCCCGTGATCCACTCGGCCATCTGGCGGGGGCACACGACGGTCGTGCAGATCCTCGTGGACGCGGGCGCGGGCGTAGACGCCACGGAAGACAGCGGCGATCCGCTCTTGTTCGAAGCCATCTTTCGAGGCCACACGGACATCGTTCGCATCCTGATCGAAGCCGGGGTCAATGTGACCGCCACCGACTCTCGTGGCCGATCTCCGTTAAGCCGTGCCTTGTTCTGGGCTGGAGAGGGATCGGAAATCGTACGGATGATCCGCGAAGCGTTGGCCGCGGGGCCCGAACTCGGCTGGCCCACCACCTGCGTCGACCTCAACGACATCGTCGAGGGCCACCTCGGCAACGACAACAACGTCGGCATCTACCAGCAGGTCTTCGGCGACCAGGCCGAAGCCGGCTGCCAAAACGACCACCGCGAGGACGTGCGCGGCGTGTTCGCATGGGCGTTCGACGATGTGACGTAGGACGCCGACGCGGCGTCCCGACACCCGGGTCGGCCCGGATTGCGTCCGGGCCGGCCTGGGTGGTTCGCCGCCTCGTCCCGAATATGTGCCGCACCTCGATCCGAACCGGACCGCTGCGGACCCGGTCCAGGAGACTGACGCTGTGACGGCCCGGGTTCGGTTCGTCCTGTTCGCCACCGTGGCCCTGGTGTTGGTAGGGCCTGCACTCCTGTTTTTCCTGGGACGGCTGGTCCTCAGCCACGATGCACTGCTGCTGGACCACGTCGCCGAACGCCGCACGCCCCTCGTCGAGCTTTCGCTCTGGGCCG
>JAPOXI010000021.1 GCA_026707185.1 Chloroflexota bacterium | reverse complement strand
CGCATCAGGCGAGCCACACCACCGAGTGACGGAACAGGCGGGTCATCGGGGTGCAGCGCCAGCCGCACGCCGCTGGCCTCGGCCACTGGCAGTACGGCGTCGGTGAAGCGCGCGTAGTTGGCCCACATCTCGTCGGCGGTAAACGTTCGACCGTGCGTGGGCGAGTCGCAACTGACCGTTGACGCGTCGAAGGCCGTGGCTACGGCTCCGCCACGAATCACTTTGGGCTCCGTACGCCACACGCCGTTGGGCATCCAGTGGTAGCCCAGGATTGGAATGCCCGCCTCGCCAATGTGGCGGAGAGTTGCCTGGTAGTTCTCGATCTGCCGGTCGGCGCCTTCGAGTCCCAGCATCGCGAGGTCGTAGAAGTGATGCGGCACGTTCTCGATCGACTCGATCGTTAGGCCATGGGCTTCGACGCGTTGGCGCAGCCGAACCAGATCCTCAACCTCCCAGCGTTCGGGACCCGGCAAGCGCGGAGAGTTCAGGACTATGCCGCTGACTCCCATCTGCGCAGCGAATTGCAAGATGTCGGGCGCGGGCTCGCTGAACTGGCCTGTCGCAATTCGCATTTCCTCTGCCATGGCGTGCCTCCGACCGTCAGCGAGTGTTGCAGGACGACGCGCGTCGCGTGGCTCAGCATGCCACGGAGCAGAGGGCCTAATCCCGGACGCGGGCGGGACACGTTGTGGAGGCTGCGCGCCAAGGTTCGGTGGCAGTTTTGGCGGGCGGACTGCGTGGCAGAATCGAGCGTCTGCAGCACCCGTGCATTCGTCTGATTCTGTCCCACGCGATTGACCGGATTGCTCGCGCGCTCGTACTCAGCCGTCTGCGAAGCTGGCAGTACGGGCGGCTTGAGTTGCGCCTGCCCGACGGCAAACTCATGACGGTGGGCGACGAGGCACTCGGTGGCACGGCACGAGTTGAAATCCACCATGACCACGCCTTTACCCGCATGCTCATCGGTGGCTCGACCGGCGTGGGCGAGGCGTATATGGATGGTCTGTGGTCCAGCGCTGATCTTCGCGCGGTGCTGGCGGGCGCCCTTGCAAACGCGGGGCGCGTGAGGCTCGATGCGGCCATGTCGTTGCCGCGGCGACTCCGTGACCTTTGGCGGCATTCTCGCCGGCGCAACTCGCGGTCGGGTAGCGAACAGAACATCCACGCCCACTACGACCTGGGAAACGAGTTCTTCCGGCTATTTCTCGACGAGTCGCTGGCGTACTCCTGCGCGATCTGGGACGGCTGTGACGATTTGGGCGCAGCCCAGCAGGCCAAGTTTGACCTGGTCTGCCGCAAGCTCGAGCTGGGGCCCGGCGACCGCGTGCTGGAGATCGGCTGTGGGTGGGGCGGGTTCGCCATGCGCGCCGCGCGAACCACGGGGTGCCAAATCGTGGGCATCACGGTGTCGCGCGAGCAGTACGAGCACGCCAGCCAACGCGTGGCCGCCGAGGGACTGGACGACCAGGTACGCATCGTCTACTCGGACTATCGCGACATCAAAGGGACGTTCGACAAGATCGTATCGATCGAGATGTTCGAAGCCGTCGGCCGCGAGTATTGGGACGAATACTTCGCAACCTGCGAGCGTGTCCTGCGGCCCGGTGGAACGATGCTGCTGCAGACGATCGGAATCCAGGATCGCGACGCCGACTTGGGAATGCGGGCTTCCGGCTGGATCAGCAAGTACATCTTTCCGGGAGGCGTCCTGCCGGCGGTCGTTGAGATTCGGCGATCGGCGCAGCGCGGCGGAAGGGCGTTGGCGGTTCGAGCCATTGAAGAGATTGGACCGCACTATGTTCGGACGCTCGACGAATGGCGGCGTCGCTTCTGGCAGGCCGAAGAGCGCGTGCGGGCGCTCGGGTTCGACGACCGCTTTATTCGGATGTGGGACTTCTACCTTGCATCCTGTGCGGCGAGCTTCGAGACAAAGACCATTCGCGATGTTCAGGTGCTCATCGAGCGCGCCGAGTCGCCGGGTTCAACGGCACACGCCCGCGCGTAGCCGCCGGACGACCTGTAACAGCATCCCTCTTGGAGTGTCCTGTTCGCCGATCTATAGGTGTGCCTGAGCCTCGCCTTCCGTGGATGCTGCGGGTTGCGAGCCGCCCGCGCTTTGCGCATTCTCGATTTGGACGTATCGTGGCCGCCGCGCACTCGGCGCGGGACACAGGGAGATGACTGCCTGGTGAGGGAAACAAGCCTTGAGGCTTCGCCGGAGGACCTGGAGCTAAAGAGGGTCGGGCTTCCAAAGCGAATTGAGCAGCGCTACACGACCTGGCAGGCGATCCGGCACAATTGGGGCTTCATTGCCCTGCACCTGGGCGTGCTCGCGGCCTTCATTGTCGGTGTGAGTTGGCCGGCCGTGGTGGCCTGCCTCGGTTTCTATTGGATGCGGGTCTTCTTCATTACGGGTTTCTACCACCGATATTTTTCCCACCGGACCTTTCAGACGACGCGCGTTTTTCAAGCGGTCATGGCATTGCTGGGCACGCTGGGGATTCAAAAGGGACCCTTGTGGTGGGCAGGACACCATCGCTTCCATCATCGGCATTCCGACGAGGAGCAGGATGTGCACTCGCCGCTCAAGGGTGGCTTCTGGTGGGCGCACATCGGCTGGTTACTCGCCTATAACCGCGATGACACCCGCTGGGAGGAAGTCAAGGACCTGGTCCGGTTTCCTGAGCTCCGCTGGCTCGACCGGTGGTATTTCGGCAGCACGTTGCTATATGCCGGAGGCACCGTAGCGCTGGGCTTCTGGCTGGAGCGGGCGTTCCCGGCCACGGGCGTCACCTGGCTGCAGGTTTTCGTTTGGTGCTTCCTGGTGAGCACCGTCATGCTGTTGCACACCACGTACCTCATAAATTCGGGCGCGCACATGTGGGGCAGCCGGCGCTTTCCCACCAAAGACACCAGCCGCAACAACCTCGTGCTGGCGCTGATCACCCTTGGCGAAGGCTGGCACAACAACCATCACAGGTACCCAGGTTCCGAGCGCAACGGCTTTTTCTGGTGGGAAATCGACGTCACTCACTACCTGCTCACCATCCTGAGTTGGACTGGGCTCATTTGGGACCTACGGCGACCGCCGGCGCACGTGTATGACGAAGGCGCCCGTACCATCTGACCGTGAGTTGACAAAAATGCGCGTCGCCGTAAGCGGCTCGACCGGGCTGGTTGGAGCGGCGCTGGTTCACGAGTTGCGCGCCACCGGCCACGAGGTAATGCGGCTGGTACGTCCCGCGACTCGTCTTCGAGATGCAGGTGACATCGCCTGGGATCCGGACTCGGGGGACATCGACAAGGCCGCCCTGGAAGGCACCGATGCCGTCGTGCATCTGGCCGGCGAGACGATCAGCGCGCTTCGCTGGACCGCCGATAAGCGCCGGCGAATCCGCGAGAGCCGCGTGCGAGGAACCGATGTGCTTGCGCGTGCCATCGCGGGCTTGTCGCGCAAGCCCCGGGTTCTCGTGTGCGCCGGAGCGACTGGCTACTACGGTGATCGCGGTGACGAGATTCTGGATGATAAGAGCCTCCCCGGACGGGGATTCCTGCCCGGTGTGTCCCTCGAATGGGAAGCCGCGACACGTCCCGCCGCCGAGGCGGGGATTCGAGTTGCGATTGCTCGTTTGGCGCCAGTCATCGACGCCCGATCGCCTGTCGTGACGCGAATGCGGCTGCCCGTGATGCTGGGCCTCGGCGGCTGGTTTGGATCTGGCCGGCACTATTGGCCCTGGGTCGCACTGGAAGATGTCGTGGGCGTCTTCGTTCTGGCGCTCGAGAGGGAGACGCTCAGCGGACCGATAGTCGTCGCGGCGCCAGAGGCGGTGACCAATCGCCAATTCGTCAAGACCATGGGGGTGACCCTGCGCCGGCCTGTCATGCTGCCGGTACCGGCGCCAATCCTGCGAGCGGCGCTCGGCGACTTTGCGCGTGAGGCGTTGCTTTCCAGTCAGCGGGTGGTCCCGCGGAAACTGCTCGACATTGGCTACGACTTTCGCCAGCCACACCTGGAACCGGCGTTACGCGCGGCGATCCGATCCGGCTAGGTCTGGGTAGTGCCGGTGAACCGCCGAACTCGGACCGCGTCCCTGTGATCGTCCGTCGATTCTTGAGCGTGCGGCCGGCGGCTCGAGCTCTGGTCGCCGTCCGCAAGCTCAGGGTTGCCGCCGCGAGCTTCGGGATAGCTGCGCTCGTCGCGCTTCCAGCGACAGGCGCTGCTGCGAGCCCAGCCAGCTTTCCGCTTCAACAAGGGTTCTTCTATACCCAGACTGGCGGCGGCGGCGGATTGGGTTTTGCGGTTCGAGACGAGCCCGGAGCCAGACTCTGGACTGCCTTTCAGGACCTTGGCGGTCACGAGATTCTGGGATATCCCGTATCGCAGCCATGGCGCCAAGGACCCTTCACCTTCCAGGCGTTTCAGCGAGCGTTGCTTCAGGCTGCTCCCGACGGTCATGTCCGACCCTCCAACATCTACGACGTGCTCTCCGCGGCTGGGCACGACCCCTGGCTGCAGACTGTCAAGGGCGTCCCGCCGGCCACGCATCTGCCACCCGATTCCGGACCGATAGCTCGACTGGACGCCCTGGCGGTCGCGCCGGAAATCAAGGGGTTTTGGCTCGAGGCCCCGAACGCCCTTCGTCGGTTCGGGTTACCGCTGGGTTACGCATCCGGTGCGGACGGCGGCGTGCTTCGGGCACAGCGAGCCGTCCTGCGCCTTCGCGACGGCCAGGTTCGGCTAGCCCCGTCCGGTGACCACTTCAAGCAGGCCGGGATGATCCCGGCGCCAAGCACGGTATCGGTGGCGCCGCCGCGCATTCCTCGACCGTTGGTGGAAGCTCACAGTCCGCTGGTGACCACCGTGGCCTTCGATCCATCGGGCGCCACGTTTGCGACCGGCGGCTATGACCGCCGCGTGGTGATCTGGGACCGGGCAACCTTGACGCCTATCCATGAACTCGAGGGCCACTACGACGGCATCTACGAAGTTGCCTTTTCGCCGGACGGCTCCCTCCTCGCCAGTGCCTCCGAGGATGACACCGTGCGGCTCTGGGATACCCGCTCGGGCGAGCAGGTACATGTACTCCAGGCTGACGAGCGTTGGTTCACAAGCGTGGCCTTTAGTCCAGACGGAACCCTTGTGGCTGCGACGACCTACGCCGCGGCCCATGTGTGGGATGTGGCGACCGGTGAGCATCTCGCCAAGTTCGACGACATTGACGCCTGGTCAAATGGCGTCGCCTTTACACCAGACGGCGGAGGTCTGATTACTTCCGGTTGGGCCAGAGCGGACATCTGGGATATGGCAACGGGAGAGCGCCTGCTCGAGTTCATCGAGCGGCACTCACGGGCTGTGCTGTCCCTCGCCATCAGTCCCGACGGCACGCGCCTGGCAACTGGCGCCGACGACAACACGGCCGTGCTGTGGGACGCAACGAACGGATCAGCGCTGGCCACGCTCGCTGGACATAGCGACTCGGTGTGGCAGGTGGCGTTCAGCCCGGACGGGCGTCGAGTGGCCACGTCCTCAAGCGACGGAACGGTGGGGGTGTGGGATGTCGCCACGGCAACCAGGCTATACAGCCTGACTGGCCACACGACTGACGTTCAGGGGCTCAGCTTCAGCCCGGATGGCGAGATCCTGCTCTCCGGGAGCTGGGACGGAGACGTTGGGGTATGGCTGACGGCGCTCTCGGAACTGGCAGCTGAAGCCGCCCTGCCCGCGCCGGTCAATGCCGTGGACTACAGTCCGCTCGGTGCGTCGGTCGCCGCCGCCATGGACAACGGCTCGCTCGTAATCGTCGGAACCGATGGTGCGATCCGCGCATCCGTCGCCGCCCACGACCGACCGGCGCGAGCCGTGGCCTATTCGCCGGACGGACAGATCGTGGCCTCCGGCGGCGACGACGGGCGGGTGCGACTGTGGGATGCCGCGCACGGAGTGCTGCTGAGCGAAGCGCCAGCCGTGCCGGATAGCGTGACTGCCCTGACGTTCGCGGCGGACGGTCACCTACTGGCAGGCGACGCCCGAGGCGTCGTCCGCAGGCTGGATCCGAGCAACGGTGCCGAGAACTGGGCCGTGATGGCGTCCGGCCCCATCACGGCGCTCGCAACGGATGGATCGGGCCTTGCGGCAGTCGGCACGTATCGCGAAGTCTTGCTCCTGGATGCGGCAACCGGTGCTGAGCGGTTGCGACTGACGGGGTTCGATGACTGGATTCGGGCTATCCGATTCGACCGCCAGGTCGCCGAGATGGCCCTGTCGGACGGCAAGACGGTCAAGATTCTGGCAAGCGGCTCCAACAGCCTGCTGCGGGAGATCGAGCCGGAGGCGGGGCTTATCACGTCATTGGCCTATCGGCCGCACGGCGACGAACTGGCCATTGGCGTCTATCAACGTGCGCTGCTGCGCGACCCCACCGGCAGTCTGAAGCTCGGACGCGCCATCGATGCGCACATCGACTGGATTCGAGCGCTCGCCTACAGCCCCGACGGCGCGCTGCTGGCCACAGTCGGGGACGACCGCGCCCTACGCTTCTGGATCACCCGCGCGGACTGACCCGTCGGGTTTACGGACCAACGCACATCGATATCTGGCTGACAGTCCTTACGGGGTTGGCGGCCGCCGCTGCCCTCGCGTGGATCTGGTTGCTGCTCGGTCGCGGGTGGTTCTGGCGCACCGACGTGCAGCTGCCGGCAT